>NZ_JBBCJO010000007.1 GCF_037190085.1 Gemmatimonas aurantiaca | reverse complement strand
GATTGTGCGGATGGGGCGGAAACAACACGGATAACTACGGGAACACCCCCCGCTGTTGATCCGTGTTGTTTCCGCCCCATCCGCGTAATCCGCGGCAAAGCCGTTTATCTGTTGTCCTGGACGCCCTCCGCACCAGGCGTGAATTTCCCCACATTCGCCAGTCCAGCGACTTGTCGGAATGAACGGACCCGCCCCCCGAGATATGCACAAGGCTCTCTCCATCGCGTGCAGCATCGTGTGCGGCCTGGCTCTTGGCGCGTGCCAGGCGTCGCCTGACCGCAGCACCACAACCGTCGAAGGGCTCCGCAGCGACAGTGCGGGCATCACGATCGTGGAGCATGTGCTGCCAGCAGGTGGGCAGTCGTCTGCTCCAGCCTGGCACCTGGGAGCGGCCACTTTCCGCATCGATTCCATTCCCCGTGCCAGCCGGCCGGAGCTTCACAAGATCAGCGGCGCGGCATTCCTGGATGCCGGCGATGTCCTCGTTGGTCACGAAGGTGGAAAGGAACTGCTGCTCTTCGCGGCCGACGGGCATTTCGTCCGAAGCATTGGACGCGGCGGATCGGGGCCGGGCGAGTTCCGCGCGATGGCCGGGCCCTGGAGTCTCGATCGGCAGCGATTTGCCGTCGTCGATGGGGTCACACGGCGCACCACGGTATTCGCCCCCGCGCCTGCCGGCCCCGATTCGATCGAACGCATCACGGCCTTCACCAATCGCACGCTCCCCGATTCCTCCTACTTCGTCTGGCGAAGCTTCGGTGTCACACGCACCGGCGCCACGATTCTGTGGGTGATGGGACCACCCATCATGGCCGTGGGCATGACGCGCCCGAACATGTCGATCGTGGCCGTCGACTCCACGGGCACGGCCGTGAGAGTGGGGCCGGATCGTCCCGGCCTGGAGCAGTACGTCATGGCAGCCCAGAAGGAAGGCTCGTTCTCCCTCGGCATGTCACCGTTTGCCGCGTCGCCATTGGCCACGGCCTGTGGTGACCGGGTCGCCGTGGCGGACAATCAGTCGTACACGGTGTCGATGATGACACTCGACTCACGCGTCGTCTCGATCATACGGGCCTCGGTTCCTCCGCGCCCGGTTTCGGATGCCGATTACCGCGCGGTAGCCCGCAACTACGTCGAGCAGGAATCGGATATCACCGAAGACATGCTCGCCCCCATGCGCCTGATGACCCCCCGTGGACTGCTCCCGGTGCTCAGTGCCCTGCACTGCGACGCCACCGGACGACTCTGGGTGGAAGAGCACCCCGATCAGACGCGGGGCGAACGACGGGTCACGGGCTACACCACCGATGGCGCACGGCGATTCGTGCTGATGCTGCCCGTGACGATGCGGATTCTCGGTGTTCAGGACACGACCGTTGCGGTCTCCGTCACCGATGCCGACGGCGTGGAGCATTTCGAACTCCGCCCGGTCGAACGCATCAGGCAGTGACGCTGCGCATTCGTGCGTCCAGTCACTTCAGTTCACTGCGGCTCACTTCAAGGCAATTCATCGAACACGCTGCGCACCTGCTCACGATCGAGCGGCTTGGTGAGGAACGCGTGGATCCCATCGCGCTGGGCATCGTCGAGTTGATAGTGCTCGCTGAATCCTGAGCAGAGCACCACCGGCAGACCGGGGCGGATGGACAGCACGGCGCGGGCCAGTGCGTCACCCGTCATGCCGGGCATGGTCTGATCGGTGAGGATCACGTCGAACGCCATCGGGTCGCGTACGATATCCTGCAGCGCCGCCTCGGGATCGGTGGTGGTGACGACGTGGTGCCCCAGTGAGGAGAGCAGTCGGGAGAGCGCGCGCGCCACGGCCGGTTCATCGTCCACGACGAGCACCCGCCGGGTTCGGGGCGCCAGAGCCCCGTCCACCAGCGTCGGCCGGGAGGTGAGACGTTCGGCATCGGACTCGAGGAGAGGCACCCAGACATCCACCTCGGTGCCCCGCCCCAGCTGGCTGTGCACCTGCACCTGACCGCCATGGGCCTGCACGATGCCCAGCGTGACCGCCATGCCAAGCCCGGTGCCGTCCCCCTGCGGTTTGGTCGTGAAAAACGGCTCGAACACGCGGGCCAGCGCTTCCTCACTCATGCCCGATCCATTGTCACGCACCACCAGATGCGCCCAGCGCCCGGGCGTGAGCGTCGACGACTCTCCAGCCGTGATGAGTTCGGGCGTCAGCCAGATCTCGAGATTCGCATCACGCGCGCTCCGCATCGCATACTCGGCGTTCGCGCACAGGTTGAGCACCACCTGCTGGAACTGGGAGGGATCGCCCTCCAGTTCACACCGTTCGTCGGGGAGCTGCACATCGAGTTCGAGCGTGGATGGCTTGGAAGCCTCGAAGAAACGCACCGCCTCCGCGACCACGTCGGTCAGACTGAAACGTTCCCGCACGGCGTCGCGCATGCGGCTGAACGTGAGGATGCGATGGACCAGATCGCGTGCCCGGGTGGCCGCCGCGATCACGTCGGCCGAGGCCTCCCGCGTCGCGCGGTCGATGTGATGCTCCACGGAGAGCGCGTCGTTCACACTCTCCGCCGAATGGAGAATCACGGTGAGCAGATTGTTGAAATCGTGCGCGATGCCACCGGCCAGGCGCCCCAACGCCTCCATGCGCTCGGCCTGGCGGAGACGTTGCTCCCGGATCCGCGACTCGGTGATGTCCTGCAGCACGCCGAGGGTGGTCGCCGGTTGCCCGGCGGCATTGCGGGCGAGCACCAGCGATCGTTGGGCCATCCATCGCCAGCCTCCCGCACGATGTGCGATACGGTACTGCACGGAACGCACGGGCGGATCGGGATGCTCCCGCCATCCCGCAGTATGGCTCAGGAGCCCATCCAGATCGTCGGGATGCACCAGACCGGTCCAGGCGCGGGACGTCATGCTCATGACTTCGGCCACCGGATGCCCCAGCACCCGTTCACAGGACGGCGTGATGAACGTGATCCGGTTTTCCTCGAGATCGAAGGTGTAGACGATGTCGGGAATCGCCTGCATGATGCGATCGATGAACCGCCGGCTCTCCATCGCGTCGTGCAACGCACTTTCGGCGGCCGCGGCCCGTTCGGTTCTCGCGCCACCGATCAGCAGCGAAGCCACGCGGCTCACATCTTCCATGAGCTGCAGTTCGCGATCGGTGGGAGTGCCGGGCGCGGCATGATAGATGGCGAACGTGCCCACCACCGTGGTATCGAGCGCGAGAATGGGCATCGACCAGCAGGAGCGCAGCCCGAACGCCATGATCGTTTCCGCCGCCCCCTTCCAGCGCGGGTCGGTCGCGATATCCTCGGCGATCACCACATGCCCGAGATGCGCCGCGCTTCCACAGGATCCGCTCAGGGGACCGATGGGGATGTTCTCGGTGAGCCGCACGAACTCCGTGGGCATCGAGGGCGCGGCACCGGGAGACAATGTCCGACGTTCGGCATCGAGCAGCAGAACGGTGCAACGGGCTCCCGGCACCAGTGCTTCCACCCCGCGACAGATCGCATCGAGTGATCCCTGCAACGAAGGCGATGCAATCACCGCTCCGAGCAGGGCTCGCAGTTCATCCGCCTGGACGTTCGCGGTGGCGCTCGAAGTCGATGTCGGCACGGTCCGAGAGAGGGGATTCGGAGGGCTGGCGTTGCTCGGACCGCGCGGCCTTCCGCTCCCCACGACGCCGTTGCCAGCGTACGAAGGCGAGAATCGCCACCGTCAACAACACGGCCCCCACCAATTCACCGGCCTGTCCAATGTGCCCGATGGCCTGCACGGCGGCTTCACCGGCAGCGTATCCGATCGCCGCGAAGAATGCCGTCCACACCAGCGAGCCGATCAGCGAAACCGGCAGATAGATATACAATGGCACGCCGGCAGCCCCACACGCCATTGGCAGGATGATCCGCAATCCGAAGGCAAAACGCACGAAGAACGACGCCTTGAGCGGATTGTTGCGCACGACCCGGAGCGCCACGGTGCCGGTGCTGCGGGCGCGGGGGAACCGGCGCCGGATTGCATCCCACTTCCAGCGCCCCACACCATACAAAAAGCACGTCGCAACCCATCCACCGATCGTGATGGCGGCAATCACCCGCCCCAGATGCAGTTCACCTTCGTGCGCGGCAATGCCACCGAAGATAGGCCCGAGCTCTTCGGTGATGATCGCGCTGGCGCCGAGGACCACATAGGTCCACGGGCCATCGGAAAGTGCGGTCAGCCAGCTGCCGGCAACCAACAGGGCGGGGAAAAACCACGAACGCATAGCGGTGGCAATGTAACCCCGTCACGGGGGGCAAAGTTCAAGCGGCCGCTCCAGCTCACTTCCTGGAACGGCCGCTTGCCCATCCTACCTCGGGATCATCAATCGCCGGTCACTTCGAGCGCCCGGTACTGTCCCGTGTGTGGCGGTGTCAGTCCCACGCGACGCAGCGCACCGGTGCGCAGGTTGTCGAAGATCTCGTAGAACGTCGGAATCACCAGCAGGGTGAGCACCGTGCTCGTCACCACACCGCCGATCACGGCCACGCCCAGCGGCGCGCGGAACTGACCGCCCTCACCACCACCCAGCGCCACGGGAATCATGCCCGCGATGAGTGCGAACGTGGTCATGAGAATGGGGCGCAGACGGATGGCGCCGGCTTCGATGAGCGCTTCCCGCAGCGGCATGCCGTTGCGCTCACGCGCCCACTTGGCGAAGTCGATGAGCAGAATGGCGTTCTTCGCCACGATGCCGCACAGCAGGATCACCCCGATGAGACTCATCAGATTGATCGTGTTGCCGGTGATCGCGAGCGCGCCCATCACGCCGATGAGCGACAGCGGCAGCGAGATCAGGATGGCGATCGGATCGAGGAACGATCCGAACTGCACCACCAGGATCATGTACATGAGCGCCACGGCCACACCGAGCGCGATGAAGATGCTGCTGAACACCTCGTTCTGCTGCTCCACCTGACCGCCGCTCGAGAACGTCACGCCGGGTGGGATCGTGATGTTGCGGGTGCGGCGTCCCAGGTCGTCCATGACTTCCGTGAGCGAGCGACCGGCCACGTTCGCCTGCACCTTGATCACGTTGTCACGGTTGAGGTGATTGACGATGGCGGGTCCGAGATCGCTGCGGATCTTCGCGACCTGCTCCAGCGGAATGAGCGTGCTGCCGCTCCCCTGCCCCACCGCGATGGGCAGTTGTGCGAGATTGGCGCCGCGCGCCCGCGCTTCCGGAGCGAGCCGCACCATCACCTTGCGCGTCTCGTTGTTGGGGTCGACCCAGTCACCCGCGTCGAGCCCGGCGAATGCGGGACGGATGGCCTGCGCCACCTGCCCCACACTGATCCCCATCGCCCCCGCGAGTCCGCGGTCGATCTGCACGGTGAGCTCCGGCTTCTGCCCCTTGGTGCTGAGCCCCACGTCCACCGCGCCCGGTGTGCTCTTGAGCGCGGCGAGATACTGATTGGCCACCTGCTGCAGCGCCTCCTTGTTGTTGCCGCGCAATTCCAGCGAGATCTGCTTCTCCTGCCCCGCAAAATCGTTGGTGAACACCGACACCGTGGCACCGCCGATCTTCTTCACATCCTCACGCAGCACCGCGGCCAGGGTTTCCGCATCCCGCTCGCCCGCCGCCTTGCGCGCGGCCTTGGTCTTGAGCTTGAAATACACGCTGGCGACATCCACCGCGCCGCTCGCACCACCGGCGGTCACGAACGAATAGCGGACCTCGGGATACTTTGATGCAATGGCCAGCGTCTCGTTCACCTTCTGCCGCAGGTAGTCGAGATTGGCGCCCGGCGGCGATTCCACGTTGGCCTGCAATTCGGCGTTGTCCTCGATGGGGAAGAACCCGCCGCCCACGAGACCCATCGCCGGCATGGCCAGCGCGAACGTGAAAGACGCGACCGCGAGCAGCACCATGCTCTTCGGATGGTCGAGCGCCCATCCCACCAGACGACGATATCCCGCCGCGAGTCCGTTGAACCAGTGGTTGAACTTGTCGAGCTGCTTCGTGAGCCAGCTCTTCTGATGCTCCTCGAGATGCGGATCGGACCAGTACGCCGACAGCATCGGGTCGAGCGAGAACGACACGAACAGCGAGACGAGCACCGAACACGCGATGGTCAGGGCGAACGGCTTGAACCACTGCCCCGCCTCCCCCTCCAGAAACGCGATCGGCACGAACACCGCCACGATGGAGAACGTGGTGGCCGCCACGGCGAGCCCGATTTCATCGGTGCCCTCGCGGGCCGCGGTGTAGTGATCCTTCCCCATCTCCACGTGTCGTACGATGTTCTCGCGCACGACGATCGCATCGTCGATGAGAATGCCGATGGCCAGTGAAAGCCCCAGCAGCGACATGGTGTTCAGCGTGAACCCGAACGCCCACACCGCCACGAACGACGCCAGCACCGACACGGGCAGCGCCAGACCGGTGATCACCGTCGAACGCCACGAGTTCAGGAAGAGAAACACCACGAGCACGGTGAGTGCCGCGCCCTCCACGAGCGCGCTCTGCACGTTGGCCACCGAGTCGTCCACGCGCTCACCCTTGTCCTTCACCACCTCGAACTGCACGCCCGCGGGCAGTGTCGGACGCAGCAGCTCCACCTTCTTCAGAATGGCTGCAGCCACGGCGGTGGTGCTGTAGCCCTTGGTCTTCTTGATCTCGAGACCCACGGCTTCGCGGCCATTGAACAGGGCCAGCGTCCGTTGCTCCTCGATCCCGTCGGTGGCCGTCGCCACGTCGCCGAGCCGCACGATGCGTCCGTTCCGCTCGGACACCACCAGCTGCATGAAGTCCTGCGGACTGTTCAGACGTCCCTGCAGACGGATGGTCCGTTCGTCGAGCGCGCCGTTCAGGCGTCCTACGGGCACCGCGAGATTGCCGGCCTGCAACGCCCCCACCACCTGCGGTACGCTCACACCCGCCGCCAGGAGGCGCTGCGGATCGAGGTTCACGGTGAGCTCCCGCTTCACCGCGCCGGTGATGGACACGTCGGCGACGCCGGGAATCGCGCGCAGTTCACGCGTGATGCCGGGATCGGCGAGCAGCGTGAGCTGCGCCGGCGTGATCGTGTTCGACCAGAGCGACAGCGTCATGATCGGCGCGTCGGTCGGATTGAACTTGCGCAGGATCGGTTCTTCGATTTCCTGCGGCAGATCCTGACGCTTCGTGCTGATCGCGTCACGGATGTCCTGCGTGGCTTCCTGCAGATCCTTCGAGAAGACGAACTGCGTGACGATCATCGCGTATCCGTCACGCGCTTCGCCATTGATCGACTTGACACCGGCGATGGACTGGATCGCCTCTTCGATCGGCTCGAGGACCTCGCGCTCCACCTGCTCGGGCGAGGCACCGGGATACACCACGGTGGTCATCACCACCGGGGGCTGGACTTCGGGAAACTCGTCGGTCTGCAGTTGTGTCAGGGCGACGAGTCCGAAGCCCACCAGTGCCAGCATCGCCACCACCGTGAGCAGTGGGCGCTTGATGGCAAAATCCGAAATGACCATGCGGTCCTCAGGGCTTGGTGTTCTTCGCGGTATCGCGCGCGGCGGCATCACGTGCCGTCGCATCGCGCGGAGTCGAGACGACCACCGCCGTCCCCACCGAAATTCCGCGGGCGTTGCCGAGCAGCACGGTGTCGCCACCGGCGATGCCGCTCGTGATCTCGAACAACTCGGCAGCATCGTCGCGCACACCGAGCTGCACATCCACCTTCTCCACCTTGCCACCGCGCACACGCATCACGCTGGGCACGATGCCGGCCTGATCGACGGCGCTCTCGGGCACCAGGATGCCCATGCGCTTCTCCGCCGTCACGCGGCCTTCCACGAACAGTCCGGCGACGAGGGCATTCGCGTTGTTGGGCACGGTGGCGAGGATCTTCACCTGCTTGGTCTGCGCATCGACCATCGGACTGACGCGCGTGATGCGACCTTCGAGCGTGCGATCGGCGCCATTCACCTTGAACGTCACCGGGGCGCCCACGCGGACCTCGCCGAGGGCACTGGCCGGCACCGACGCCTCCACCCGCAGACTGCGGGGATCGATCACCGTGAACAACGCGGAGCCCGGCGACACGATGTCACCGGGGCTCACGCTCTTCTCGGCCACGATGCCCGCGAACGGCGCGCGGATGGTCGCGTTGGCCAGATTCTTCTCGGCGCTCGACAGACGCGCCTTCGCATCCGCGAGCTGTGCCTGCGCGCCCACGTTGGCGCGTTCGGCGCTTTCCACGTCACGTTCGGCGATGGCGCCCGCGGCCACCAACGTCTTTGCGCGCTGCAGTTCACGCGCCGCCTGTTCGGCGGCGATGCTGGCCTGCGCCACGCCGGAGCGCGCCGAGATGGCGGCTTCGCGCACCGTGCCATCGTCGAGGCGACCGAGTACCGTACCTTCGCTCACACGCTGGCCCGCGTCGACCAGTGTCTGCAGGACGGCGCCCGACAGCTCGGCGCGGATGCGCGCCTCACGATCGGCGACGAGCGTGCCGGAGATGGCGGGTCCACTGCGCAGCGTGTCCTGCCGCGCGACGGCGATGTTTTCGGCACCGATGGCCTGCGCGGCGTCGGCCGTGTCGGGGGACGCGTCCGGCGTCTTGCCACACGCGGTCACGGCCGTGGAGAGTGCCAGGACCGCCAGGCTCAGGATTGGCGCCACACGGCGCGGAGGGGTCATCATCGGTTGGTACCGGTATTCGTGGTCATCGCCGACGGGGCCGAAGCCTGTGTCAGCGGCAAATAGGGAAGAAGCTCCAGACGCTTGCGCGCCACCTGCAGATCACGCGCCGCGCGTGCGCGGTTGGCCTGCGCCTGCTGCAACTGCACCCGGGTCTCCGACAACTCGAGCTGCGTGGAGATGCCTTCGCGGAATCGCACTTCGGCGATGTCGTAGGCACGCTGGGCCTGTTCCGCCGTGCCCACGCTCGCGAGCCACGTGGCCTCGGCTTCGGTGAGTTGCAACGCCGCCTGGCGTGCATCCAGGGTGGCGCCTTCCTCGGCCAGCTTGAGACGCTGACGGGCTTCGATCACGCCCGCCTCCGCGGCCACGATCTCGCCGCGCACACGCCCCCCGCTGAAGATCGGATAGGAGATCCCGAGCCCCACCGTCCAGTTGGGGAAGAAGTCGCCGAGACTCTTCGGCAGCACGTTCTGCGGATAGGCCAGACGCTGGTAGTTGGTCGTGGCGGCAAGCTGGGGCCACCGTTGCGCCTTCGTCGCCCGGAGCTGCTGCTCCGCCATCTCGACGCTCTTGGAAGCCTGACGCACCGATGCCCGCGTGCGCGAGGCCGTATCGCTGGACGCGATGAGACGCGAGACATTGCCCTGCACCGCGGGATCGAGTTGCAGCACTTCGGCGGGGTTCACGTTGACCGTGGTTATCGGAGCGGCGTTGTTGGCACCGGCGTTGGCCGCGCCCATGTTGCCCGCTGCCAGCGGCGCCTCGGCGATGCTGTCGGTGAGCACCAGCGGTTGGTCGGCGGGCAGGTCGAGCAACTGCCGCAACCGCACATAAGCCAGGTCCCGCGACGTACGCGACTGCAGCCATGCCGGACGCTGATTGTCGCGCGTGACCCGTGCGCGGATCATCTCGAACTCCGACGCCGAGCCCACCGAACGCGTGAGCTGCACCTGTCGCAACGTGCGCTCCGACTGCACCAGCGACGATTCGGCGATGGCCACGAGGCGATCGGAGAGCGCGGCGTCGTAGTACGCCTGCGTGATGTCGAGCTGCACCTGGGCCTGCGCACTGGTGATACCGATCTCCGCCGATTCACGCGCCAGACGGGCCGCCTTCAGGTTGGCCGTGGCGCGCCCGCCGGTGAAGAGGGGCTGCGACGCCGTGAGCCCGAAGGTCACGTTGTATTCCGACGCGAAGATGCGCGTGATGGGATTGTCGGCACTGGCCGAGTCACCACCGGAACTGGAACCCGAACCGCCATCTCCCATGCGTTTGGTGATGGCGGCGAACTGGTTCTGGAGCTGTTTCTGCCAGTTGAGCGTGGAGGAGACTTGTGGCAGCAGCGCGGAACGGGCCTGGGTCTGCTGACCGCGGGCCCGCTGCTCACCGGCCCTGGCGAGCGCAACCTGTTCGCTGGAGCCGGCGGCAAGCTGGAGTGCTTCCGCCAGCGAGAGTGGACGTGGCGGCGCGCTCTGTTGTGCCTGCGCCCCGATGGGCGCGAGCAGCAACAGCAGGAGCAACCGCGTCGTTGCCGGAAGTGCGTGGCGCGGCGCATCAAAGGCCGCGGTCGCACGAAGTGAAGACATCATTCGGATGATACAGAGGTGGAGGTCGAACGGCGTTCGACCGTACGGGTGGTCGGCGGTTCAGGTTCCGACCGGGCACCGATACCACGAAGAAAGATCCGCACGTAACCGCGCAGACTGTCTTCCACCGGCAACGAGAACATCGCCGGCATGAGATCCCGGTTCATCGCATCGGCAAACAGCGCGCCCATGAGCATGGTGACCGCGGCGCGGACCTCGGCCGGTGTCACATCACCGGACTCGGGGATCCAGCCGTGACGACGCAGTTGCACCACGTACTCGCGGAGCTGCGCCGCCGCGGCACTGGGGCCATGCGTGGCACATCCGGCGACATCCGGACGTTCCTCCGCATCACTCATCATCTGGCGCACGATGGCGCGCATGGTGCTCAGATGGCCGTGCTGATCGAGGGCCCACCGCAGCAGATCGTTCTCGGGGTTCACGGGAGTCCTCGGCATGGACGGGCAGGACTCGCGGCGGGCGCAGACCTGCATCATCTGGTCGAGCAACGCGTCCTTGGAGCCGAACTGGCGGAAGAGCGTGACCTCATTGACGCCTGCTTCATCGGCAATGCGTCGGGTGGTCGCGCCCCGCCAGCCGTGCTGCGCATAGATGCGTGCGGCGGCTTCGATGATCCGGTGGCGGTGATCGTCAATCATGGCGGTACATAATTGCAAGCAGACGCTTGCCGCAAGTATGTACTTACAGTCACCATCAGGTAACAGCACGACCAAAGCGCACCGCGAGGTACGGTACCAGCCCATTGGCGTTTTTGTCACGCGCCCCGTTTTTTCTTATTCTTGTGGGATGGCCGGGGAGGCGACGAGACACGGCCGCCCGTCGCCCCTTCCCGGATCCCCCTCCGACACCGGAGTCCCGTGAACGGATTTGCCGAGCTCGCGCGCGCTGCGACGGCTGCGCATCTGGCCCGCCCGGATGTCCCCCTGGCCCTGGCGACCCTCGTCCAGGTCGAGGGCTCGTCCTATCGTCAGCCGGGCGCCCGGCTGCTCGTGGACGCGGAGGGGCGTGTCTTGGCGGGTGCGGTGAGTGGCGGTTGCCTGGAGGGCGACGTGGCTGCCCGCGCGGCGGCCGTCTGCGCGTCGGGATGTGCCATCCGGCTCCGGTACGACCTGCGCGCCGACCTGGAGACCATCTGGGGATTTGGCGCCGCGTGTGATGGGGTGGCGCACCTGCTACTGGAGCCGCTTCCAGACTGGAGTTGGATGGAAGAGGCCGATGTGATCGCAAAGAGGCGTCTTGGTGGCGCCGTAGTGACGATTGTAGGAGAACAGAACGGCGGCACGGGCGCCCTTCTGGACGGTGATGCGTTCACCGGACGCTGGCGATTTCTCCATGAGGAGGCCCGCCGGGTCACGACGGCCGACCTGACGACGATTGCCTCGACCGTCGCCAGAACGGGATTGCCGTTCACCCAGTCGTTCACGCAGTCGTCCACGCAGCCACTGCCGGCGACGCTGCCTCCGTCGGCAACCGCCACGGCCCCTGCGGCAGCGTCTCCGGTTTTCGCGTTCGTGGAGCCCTTGGTGGCGCCCATCGCCCTGCACCTGGTGGGCGCGGGACGGGGTGCGGAGGCGTTTGCCGCGATCGCCATGACGATGGGATGGCAGGTGACCGTGATCGATCATCGTCCGGCGTTGCTCGATGGTCTCACGCTGCCGGCGGGCGCCACGAAGCTGGCGGCGGGCTCGCTCGATACGGTGCACGGGACGCTGGCCGCGCTGCCACACGACGGCCGTACGGCGGTGGCCCTGCTCAGTCACATCTTCGATGTGGACGCGGCCTGGCTGGCGGCGGCCCTGCCGCTGCCGGTCGGGTATGTGGGAGTGCTGGGTTCGCGCACCCGGGGGGCGCAGCTCCTCGCCACCGTCGACGCCACCCTGGGTGCACGCGGAACGCCGCTCTCGGCACGGATGCGTCGGAAACTGCACGCGCCCATCGGACTCGACCTGGGGGGAGAGACGCCGGCGTCCATTGCCCTGGCGGCCATCGCCGAGATCGAGGCCGTGATCCACGGCCGGCCGGCGGGATTTCTACGCGAGCGTCAGAGTCCGATCCATACGCGGACCCCGTGTCCGCGTATCCCCGAGGCAAGCGAGACGGCCCCCCTCGGATGACCGACTCGGTGGCAGGCATCCTGCTGGCCGCCGGTGGTTCGCGTCGGCTGGGCGAACCCAAACAGCTCCTGCGGGACGATCAGGGAGAGACGCTGGTGCATCGCGCCGCCCGCCTCCTGCTCGAGGCGGGATGCGGGCCGGTGGTGGTGGTGACGGGCAGTCACGCCCCGGAAGTGTCTTCTTCAATTGAAGATCTCGAGGTTGAGATATTCCACAACCCGGACTGGGAAGCCGGGATGGGGGGCTCCATCGCGGCAGGCATGGCACATCTCGCGGTCCGGACGGCCGTGGAGACGCCGGGCCCACGCGGCGTCCTGGTGGCCGCCTGCGACATGCCCACGGTCAGCCTCGGTCATTTCAAAGCACTTCTATCGACGTCAAAGTCAGGAAGCATCAGAACAGCATCGGTTTATCAAGGAGACACAACAATGGAAACATGTGGTGTCCCTGCAGTTTTTCCGCAAACCGACTGGCCGGACCTGATGGCGCTCCGGGGAGACCGGGGCGCCAAGGCGCTCCTGCAAACCGGTTCCCCCCTCACCGTCCCGCTCGATGGCGGCCGATTCGACATCGACACCCCTGAGGACGCCCGGCGCTGGCGCTTGGCCAGCCCGTCCGCCGACGAAGCCTGAGGGGCGCCGGACAACAAACGGGGGCGCGACATCCCGTGTCGCGCCCCCGTCGTCATCCCGGCCTGCCCCACGTGGTCAGGTGGGCGGCAACTGCCCGTCCTGCCCGTGAATGGCCGCCGAGTCCATCTCTCCACCGCGACGCATGCGGGGCATCACGCCCTCGCCCCCGGGGGCCATGCGAGGCGCCATCCCAGGCCCCATACCCGGACCCATCCGGCCGCCCGGCGGTCCCATGGGCGGCCCGAACTGCTGACGCATGCCCGGCCCACCGCGCGGGGCCATGAAGCCACGTCCACGTGGGCCCATCTCCCCACGGCCGAACGCCTGCGCCCGGCCGGAGGCGACCATGCGCTGACGACGGGCGCCCATCGCGCGGAAGTTGTCCAGCCTCGTCTTCTGCTCCGCCGTCAGCACGGCGCGCGCATCCTGCTGCAACTTGAGCTGCGCGATGGCCCGATCCGTCCGCAGCTTGTTCATGCGATCCATGGCCGTGCGTGCGGCCGAGAGATTGCCGTCCCCCTGCGTGGCGTCCAGCAGATCGGCCCGTGCGCGCAGTTCGTCGGCCGCATTCCGTCGTGGGACGTTCGCCCCCTGCAGCGCTTCGAGACGCTTCACCTGATCGTCCGTCAGTGCGAGCGGCCCCTTGAGACGCAACAGCGCCGCGGCCGGACTGCCTCCGCCAAACCGCATTCCATTGCCGGCACCATCACGACCAGGACCACGATTCCGGCCATTCATGGCACCATCCGGTCCGGGAGCGGCCGGCGTTCCACCAGGTGATCCATTGCCCGGTTGTGCGGGCGGAGGCATGCGACGTGCGCGAGCCTGACCCTGCGCATTGGCCATGCCGGCCAGCGTGACGCTCAGGATCGTGGCCGCGGCCACGAGCATCGTACGGGAGTGGCGCATGTTGTCCTCGTATGTCGAAAGAATGCACGGTCGCCGACGACCGGCAACGGGAGAGTTGCCGAGGCGCCCGCTTCAACGGATTGGACGACCGGGGCTTCGTGGTGTTAAGGGTGTGAAGCACGCGCCAACATCGTCGTTGTCTGGCGCGTCTACAGTAGACGTTCCCCGCGCCGCGCTGCACTGTGAGGAGAACGGATGCACCAGGGCACGTTGGATCGCCTTGTGGTGTCCAATGTCTGTCTGCTGTTCCCGCCGCGTAGTCATCGCTCCCGCCCTGTGCTCGCCGGTCGCCCTGTGGGATCCTGGATCGACGCTGTCAGTACTCTGCTCTTCAAGTATCCGCCGCGTGCCTTCGCCCGCGGCGATCTCGTCGTGGCCCCGGTCATGCCGATCGCGGTGCTCATCGTGGCGGCGTTGCTGCTGGTGGCGATCGTTGCGGTCACCCATTTCTCGCTGCGCACGCTGAAAGGCCGTGATCGTGCCGTGCTGGCCGTGCTGCGCACCGTCACGATCCTGCTCATCATCGGGTGTCTGCTGCGGCCGGGGCTCGTCATCGCGTCGGCGGTGCCGCAGCGCAATGTGCTGGCCGTGCTGTACGACGATTCACGCAGCATGCGCATCCGCGATACGGACCGCAGCGGCACACCCGGCACGAACACCACGTCATCCGATGCAGCGTCGCGTCTCGATGCGATGCAGGCCGTGTTCTCCGACAGCAGCGCGTTGATCCGCCAGCTCGGCGAGAAGTTCGCGTTGCGCCGCTTTCGTTTTTCGGGAGCCGCGGTACCGATGCGTGGCAGTGGTGAAGTCGCGGCCGCGGGCACGCGGTCGGACCTCGCGCAGGCCCTCGACGATGTCCGCGAGGATCTGAGTGGCATGCCACTGGCCGGTGTGGTGCTCGTGTCCGACGGGGCCGACAACGGCCAGGGGGCGCTCGACGATGCATTACTGGCGCTGCGTGCGCGCCGCGTCCCCGTGTACACCGTGGGCGTGGGTCGCGAACGGTTCGAGCGAGACATCGCGATCGAACGGGTGGATGCTCCCCGACGCACACTCGCCGGTGCCAGCAGCGTGGTGGAAATCGACGTACGTCTGCGTGGGGTGGGCAAGGAGCCCGTCGCGCTCACGGTGGAAGCGGATGGACGCGTGGTCGCCACCGAGACGGTGCATCCGCCCACACGCGGCGATCTCGCCACGTTGCAGGTGCGAGTGCCGCCGCTCGATCCCGGCGTCCATCGGCTCGCGGTGCGGGCGCGTCCGCTGCCCTCGGAGATCGTCACGGAAAACAACGAGTGGCAGACAAGCATGACGGTGCGGGCGGGCCCCGATCGGGTGCTCTATCTGGAAGGTGAGCCTCGGCCGGAGTTCGCGTTCCTTCGTCGTGCCGTGGCCAGCGACAGCGCGTTGCTCGTGGTGGGTCTCATGCGCAGCGCCGAACGCAAGTTCCTCCGTCTCGGCGTGCGCGACAGCCTCGAACTGCTCGGAGGATTCCCCACCACACGCGAGGAGCTGTATCAGTATCGCGCGCTCATTCTCGGCAGCATCGAGGCGTCGTTTTTCACGCCGGAGCAGCTCCGCATGCTCGCCGACTTCGTGAGTGTGCGTGGTGGCGGTCTGCTCGTCCTCGGTGGACGCGCCTCGTTGTCCGAGGGGGGATACGCGGGCACACCGCTGGCCGATGTCCTGCCGCTCACACTCACGCGCAGTGAAGTGAATGCGGAAGGTCCCGCCATTTCGGTGGCGATCCGTCCGACACGGGCCGGTGAGTCGCATCCGGCGCTGCAACTCGGTGCCTCGCTCGCGGCATCACGCACGAAGTGGGATTCCCTTCCCGCGCTCACGATGGTGAACCGGCTGGGTGCGTTGCGCGCCGGCGCCACGCAATTGCTCGCCGGCCGCACGGAAGATGGACGCAGCGATGTGCCCGTCCTCGCCTGGCAGCGCTACGGCCGCGGCATGAGTGCGGTCCTCGGCGTGCAGGACTCGTGGATCTGGCGCATGGATACGTCCATTCCGGTGACCGATCAGACGCACCAGACGTTCTGGCGGCAGATGGTGCGCTGGATCGTGGAAGATGCACCGGCTCCGTTCGAAGTGATCGCATCGCCCACGCGTGTCGCACCGGGCGAACCGGTGCAACTGCGCGCGCAGGTGAACACGCCGCTCTATGCCGACGTGAACGACGCCACCGTCGCCGCCACGGTGACCGGTCCCGATGGACAGGTGCAGACGATCCCGCTGGAGTGGTCACTGCGGGACGATGGCAGCTACTCGGCGCGTTTCACGCCTACCGATACGGGTCGGTATGCGATCGAAGCGAGCGCGCAGCGTCCGGGCGCCGGACGCGATTCCGTACAGACCACCCGGGCCACCGTGCTCGTGGACGAGCGTGGAGCGGATGTCGCCCACGCCGAATTGCGGGCGTCGCTGCTGCGGCGTATCGCGGAGGAGACCGGCGGCAAGTACTACCCGTTGAATGATGCGTCCCGTCTGGCGGATGACGCCGTGTATACCGACGCCGGTGTGACGGTGCGTGAAGCCAACGATCTGTGGGACATGCCGGCCGTGTTCCTGCTGCTCGCACTGCTGCTGGGCGCCGAGTGGGGATACCGCCGGTGGCGGGGGCTCGCCTGATGCGGTGGGTGATGCGGTCCATGATGCGACACGGGGGCATGGCGTCGGTCATACTGCTGACGGCGCTGCTGTGCGTTCCCACGCACACCGCAGAGGCGCAGCGCACGCATGTGATGATCGTGGCCGGCCTGTCGGGTGCGCCGAATTTCAAAGCCGCCTTCAATACGGCCATCATGGCCACGCGCACGGCGGCGCGCGAACGCTGGGGCGTGAGCGATTCCAGTCTCATCGTCCTCACCGAAGACTCGCTGCCCACGGCACTCTCGCAGGCCCGCTCCACGCGGGAAAACATCGCGTCGGGGTTCCTGCGTCTCTCCAGACGCGTACAACCCGGCGACGTACTGCTCGTGCTGCTGCTCGGCCACGGCAGTGGCGAAGGCCCCGGTTCGAAAGTGAATCTGCCCGGCCCCGACGCCACCGCCGCGGAATATGCGTCCTGGATCGCGCCGTTTGCCCAGCAGCAGGTGGTGTTCGTGAACGCGGCCACCGGCAGTGGTGACTTCGTTCCCGTACTCGCCAAGCCGGGACGGGTGATCATCACGGCCACGCGTACGGCCATGGAGAAGAACGAATCGGAATTCTTCGGCGTCTTTGCGCGTGCGTTGAACAGCGACGAAGCGGACGCCGACAAGGACGGCCGTCTCTCGGTGCTGGAAGCGTTTCGGTACGCACGCGCCGAAGTGGCCAAGTCATACGAGCGCAGCAATCGACTGCTCACGGAGCACGCCGTAGTCAGTGACTCGATCGTGGCGGGGCGGATCACCTTCGGCTCGCGCGCGGCGGCGGCCAATCCGCGTGTCGCGGCGCTCATCGCCGAACGTCAGGCGCTGGAGTCGCAGGTGGCGGCGCTGCGTACACGCAAGGCGAACATGACGGCCGACGCCTACGACGCCGAACTGGAACGCCTGCTGCTCGCCATCGCCGAGAAGACGCAGGCCATCAAGGCGGCCGGAGGTGACCGATGAACCCGCGTGCCCGCGCCTGGCGCCTCATGAGCAGACACGCGGGTGCGTTGCTCATGTCGCTCATGGCGGTGACGTCTCTGGCGTGCGCGCAGGAACAGAGCACGGCCCGCAGTGCACCGGACCGCTGGAACACGGAGGTCACGGCCGCCGAGGCCGCCCTCGCGCGAGGCAACCGGGTGGACGCGGTGGCGCGCGCGCGCCGCATTGCCACGGCGTATCAGCAGGACGGGGCGCGAAACAGCGCGGAACACACGTCGGCGGGACGCGCCTACGTGTTGCTCGGTGTCGGTGATGCGGAAGCGGTGCGGGCGGCGTTGCGGGCATTCGACCGGGCCGTCGCTCTCGATTCCGGCAACATCGACGCCATCCGCCGGAGTGGTGCGCTGTTTCTCGAGAAGTACAACGCGCCGGAAGCCCGTGCGTCGTACGAACTCGCGCTCAAGCGCGCACCCGATGATGCAGCGGCGCTGCTCGGTCTCGCGCGCGTGGAGGAGTTCGAAGGCAAGGGCACGCCGATGACCACGGCGCGACGCAGCCTTGCGGTCGATCCGAAGCGCGCCGAAACGCTGGCCTACATCGCGCGCCTGCAGCTCGATGCCGAAGCGTTCGATTCGGCCCGCAGCTATGCGGAGCGCGCGATCGGCGCGGACAGCATGGAGATGGCCGGTTGGGGTGTGTTGGGTGCAACGGCCTGGATCGTGGGCGATTCGACGACCTATCACCGGGCTTTGCGTGCCGCGTCCGCACTGCAGCCGGCGCCGTCGGCGTTCCACCTCGCGCTGGCGGAAGCGGCCGTGCGTCAGCGTCGCTATGCCGAAGCCGTGCGTCTCGCCCAACAGGCGGTCGCCGAGGATTCCCTGTCGGTGGCCGCGTACGGCGTGTTGGGGACGACCCAACTGCGCACGGGGCAGATGGACGCCGGCCGGGCCGCGGTGGAACGGGCGTTTGCACTCGATCCGTTCAACGTGTGGCACAAGAACACGCTCGATCTGCTCGACAAGATGCGGAATTTCCGCACCATCCGGCAGGGACGTTTCGAAGTGGTCGCGCCCACCGAAGAAGCCGACCTGCTCGCACTGTACATCGTGCCGCTGCTCGAGCGCGCGTTCGATTCGCTGTCGGTGCGATACCGCTACAGTCCACCCACGCCGGTGCGTCTCGAGTTCTACCGACAGCACGCCGATTTTTCCGTGCGCACGGTGGGCCTCAACGGACTGGGCGCGCTGGGGGTGAGTTTCGGCAGTCTGCTGGCCATGGATGCGCCCAACGCGCGGGAGCGCGGCACATTCAACTGGGGCAGCACGGCATGGCATGAGCTCACGCATGCGTTCACGCTGGGGGCGTCCGATCACCGGGTGCCCCGGTGGTTGTCCGAAGGACTGTCGGTACTCGAGGAGCGCCGGGCGGCGCCGGGGTGGGGCGCACGGGCGTCCCTGCCGTGGCTCGTGGCCATGAACACGGGCCAGGTGCGTCGCATCAGTGAATTGAGCGATGGATTCCTGCGACCGCGGTCACCCATGGAAACGCAGAACAGCTATTTCCAGGCGTCGATGTTCTGCGAATGGGTGGAACTCACCAAGGGCGCGCAGGCCTTGCCGGCGTTGCTCGTGGCGTTCCGCGACGGACTCGATACGCCGGGTGCGTTTCGCAAGGTGCTGGGGCTCTCGCCGGAACAGGTCGACACGCAGTTCGATGCCTGGGTGCGTCAGCGCTTCGCCAGGGACCTGGCCAGTGCGCAGGGCATGTCCCCCACCGACTCCACGGGCGGGCGGTTCGCGCGGGTGATGCGCACGGCCGTGGCGTTGATCGAGACGCGTCCCGATTCGGCGCGGAAGCTGCTGGAGGAAGCGCGCAGCCTCATGCCCGAATACGCGGCCGAGGATGGACCGGCCTGGTATCTCGCGCGGGTGGCGCTCGCCCAGAAGGACACGGCGATGGCACTGACCATGCTGCAGGTGGTGACCGGGCGCGACGAAACCGCCTGGGATGCGAATCAACTCGAGGCCACGCTGCGGGAAGCCCGCGGTGACCGCGCGGGCGCGATGGCCGCCCTGGAGCGCATGTTGTGGATGTGGCCGTACGAACCGGCGCTGCACGTGCACCTGGCGACGCTCGCGGGGGCGCAGGGCGACCACGTGCGCGCGGTGCGTGAGCGGCAGGCCGTGATCGCGTTGCACCCCACCGACCTGATGGATGCACGCTACGAGCTGGCGCGCGCGCTGGCGGCGGCCGGCCGGGTGGCCGAAGCGCGTCGTGAATTGCTGCAGGTGCTGGAAGAAGCACCGAGTTTCGAGAAGGCGCAGACGTTGCTGCTGGAATTGCGGCAACGCAGCGGTGGAGGCGCACCGTGAAGGAGATGATGGCGCGTCGAACGCACGGTGGTGCATGGGTCGCGGCCCGGGTGCTGTGTTGCGTACTGGCGGTGCTCGCCGTGTCGACCGCACCGGCATCGGCGCAGCGACGTGGCGGACGCCCGCAGCAGGAGTTCGCTCCCAATCTCCCGTACGACGGACGCTATACGTTCGCGCGTATCCGCTATTCCATGCCCGACTTCAGTGGCTTCCGCGGACGGGATTTGCCGTGGAGTCACGATTATCCACGTGGTGAGCGGCACTTCACCAAGATCGTCAGTGAGATCACGACCGTGCGGGCCCGCACGACGCAGAGCAACATCCTCACCCTCGACGATCCGCAACTCGGCAAGTATCCGATCGCCTACATGGCCGAAGCGGGATTCTGGATACCCAACGACGCCGAGGTGCTGGGCATGCGGAATTTCCTGGCGAAGGGTGGCTTCATGATCTTCGACGACTTCGCCGGCGACGCCTGGCGGAATTTCGAAGCGCAGATGCGAAAAGTCCTGCCCGATCTGCGTCCCATCGAACTCACCGTCGACCATCCGATCTTCGACTCGTTCTACCGCATCAAGAGCCTCGACTACTACCATCCGTACTACCGGGGCTACAAGTCGGTGTTCTACGGCTACTTCGAAGGCAACGATCCGAAGAAACGCATGCTGGCGATCGTGAACTACAACAACGACATCTCCGAATACTGGGAGTTTTCGGACGAGGGGATGTTTCCGCTGGATCTGTCGAACGAGGCGTACAAGCTGGGCGTGAACTACATCGTGTACGCCCTCACCCGCTGACCACTTCCCTCCCCCGTCGAGGACTCGCGTGACTGCACCTGCCACTGGACCGACTGCATCTGCTGCTGCATCTGCTGGATCTTCCTCCGTTGATTTCGACCGCCTCGATGACGCGGCGCTCGCCGATCGTCTGCAGGGGGCGGGTCAACGCATCGCCGCCGAACTGCGGAAGGTGATCGTGGGGCAGGATGTCGTGGTGGAGCAGGCGCTGATCGCGCTCTTTGCCGGCGGCAATTGTCTGCTGGTGGGCGTACCGGGCCTCGCGAAGACGTTGCTGATTTCCACGCTCGCGCGGGCGCTCGATCTGCAGTTCTCGCGCATCCAGTTCACGCCCGACCTCATGCCCAGCGACGTGACGGGCACGGACGTGATCCAGGACGATCCCACCACGGGCCATCGGCGCCTCGCGTTCCTGCCCGGGCCGGTGTTCGCCAATGTGCTGCTCGCGGACGAGATCAACCGCACGCCGCCCAAGACGCAGGCCGCGCTGCTGGAGGCGATGCAGGAACGGCGCGTGACCGTGCAGGGACGCACGTACGAACTCGACAAGCCGTTCTTTGTCTTCGCCACGCAGAACCCGATCGAACTCGAAGGCACGTATCCGCTGCCCGAAGCGCAGCTCGACCGGTTCATGCTCGAGGTGGTGCTGGACTATCTCCCCGAAGAGGATGAAGTGGCGGTGGTGAAAGCCACGACGGCGCTGCCGCCGGAGGCGGTGCGTCCGGTGGTCACGAAAGACGAGATTCTCGCCTACCAGCGCGTGGTGCGTCGTCTGCCGATCGCCGATGCGGTGACGCGGTATGCCGTGTCGCTCGTACGGGCCACCCGCCCCACGAACGGCGTGGTGTCAGACTACATCAAGCAGTACGTGAGTTATGGAGCGTCCGTACGTGCCGCGCAGGCACTGGTGCTGGGCGCCAAGGCCCGCGCGCTGCTGCAGGGCCGCGCGAGTGCCAGCTTCGACGACGTACGCGCCCTCGCGCGACCGGTGTTGCGCCATCGTGTGCTGGTGAACTTCCAGGCCCAGTCGGAGAAGGTGAGCACCGATCAGCTCGTGGCGCGTCTCATCGAGACGGTGCCGCTGCCCAAGTCTTCCCTGTAACGGTCTCCCCTCGTGCCCGTCGCTCCCGCCGCCTTCCTCGACCCCGCGCTGCTCGCGAAGATCTCCGATCTCGCGCTGCTCGCGCGTACGGTCGTGGATGGTTTCATGCATGGCCAGCATCGATCGCTGCGCAAAGGGTCGTCGCTCGATTTTGCGGAACACCGCAGCTATCAGCCCGGCGACGATCTCCGGCGTATCGACTGGCGCGTGTACGGCCGGACGGACCGGTTCTACATCAAGGAGTACGACGCGGACACCAATGCCGGCGTGCTGTTCGCGCTCGACACCTCGGGATCGATGGACTACGGCAGCGGGTCCGTGACCAAGTTCGTGTACGGACGCATGCTGGCCGCGTCGCTGGCCTGGCTGTCACAATCGCAGGGCGATCGGGTGGGACTGGCCACGTTCACGCAGGATCTCGAAGAGGTCATCCCTCCGTCGGTGCGGCATCTGCAGCGGATCCTGCACACACTGGCGGCCACCACGCCCCGGGGCCCGAGCCGACTCGTGCACAGCATCGAACGGGTGGGGCTGTTGTCGACCCGCTCGGGGATCATCGTGCTCATCACCGACTGCTACGAACGCCCCGATGCGCTGGGGCGTGCGGTCGATGCACTCCGCATGCACGGCAACGACGTGATCGTCTTTCATCTCGTGGACGCCGCCGAGCGGGACCTGCCCGGTGACGCCGACACGACGTTCGAGGACATGGAAAGCGGGGCGCTGCTGCCGCTCAAGCCGGACGATCTGCGCAGCAAGTATCAGACACTCATCCGGGCGCATCATGAGGCCCTGCAGTCGCGCCTGACGGCGGCGGGGGCCGACTATGTGCGGCTGCTGACCAACGAACCGCTCGACCGCGCTCTGCACGCCTATCTCGACGCGCGGCTCACGCGCGGTCGGGTGCGCTGAGGAGCTGAGGACACGATGGGTCTCGGATTCCTCGTCCCCGCGTTTCTGGCCGGCCTCGCCGCACTGGTCGTGCCGATCCTGCTGCACCTCCGGCATCGCGACCGCGATCGCCCGATGCGATTCCCGTCGCTGATGTTTCTCGAGCAATTGCCCATTCGCACCGAGAGCCGTCAACGCATCACCGACTGGCCGTTGTTGCTGCTGCGACTGCTGGCGCTGGCGCTGCTGGTGTTCGCGTTCGCACGTCCGGTGCTCAAGGACCGGCGCGTGGTGGGTGCCGACAACCGCACCAAAGCCGTCGTCATCCTGCTCGACCGCTCGCTGAGCATGGGGTACGCCGGGGTGTGGCCGCGTGCGCTCGATTCGGCGCGTGCCGTCATCGATCGACTGGACGGCAAGGACCGCGTGGCGCTGGTGGCGTACGACGATGCCGCCGAGGTGATGCAGCGTCTCACCGAAGACCGGGCGGCGGTGCGCGGCGTGCTGGGCGCAGTGCAGCCCATGCGGCGCGGCACACGACTGGCGCCGGCGTTGCGCAGCGCGCGGCAGCTGCTGCTGGATGCGCCGTTCGCGGCGGCGGAGGTGATCGTCATTTCCGATCTGCAACGGGCGAGTGCGGCCGGTATTGCCGGCGTGGAGTTTCCGGCGGGTGTGCAGGTGCGCGGAATCGGCGTGGGCAGTGACACCTGGGTGAACAGTGCGGTGCGTTCACTCGATGCGCGGCGGGTGCGTGAAGGCGACCGGACACTGCTCGCCGTGAAGGCGCGCGTGCAGAGCCATGCGTTGCCCGCGATCCGACCCGTCACGGCCTCTCTTTCGGTGAACGGACGTGATGCGACGACTGCCACCGCTACGCTTGCCCGTGATGGCGAGACCGTCATCACCTTCACACCGGTACCCGCGCCCGATGGGGCCGTCTCGGTGCGCGTGGCCATTCCGGCCGATTCGTTGGTGGCCGACGACACGCTCGTGGCCGTCGTGCCACGCGACGATCTGCTGCGTGTGGCGCTCGTCACGCCACCGGACATGAGCGCGTCGGAAACGTTGTATCTGCAACAGGCGTTGGGAATCGGTCGGGCGCCGCAGGTGCAGGTGGAGCGTCTGACGGCCGTGCCGGCCACCGCGGCCGCACTGGCGCGCACCGGTGTGGTGATGTTCTGGGACATGGCCCCCGACGCACCGGCGGCGCTCACGTCGTGGGTGAACGACGGGGGGGGTATCGTGCTCGCGACCGGCCGCCGGCTCGCCGCGCGCCGCACTGCGTTGCCCTCGTATGCCGGCATCACCTTCAGCGGACTGGCCGATCGCGTGAGCGATCGTGGCGGCACCTTGCGTGACGTGCGCGCCGAGCACGCCCTGTTTGCCCCGTTCCGCGAAGCACAGGATGCGCTGACGGCGGTGCGCGCATGGCGGTATCCGCGCGGCGACGCCTCGCCCTCGGCCGACATTCTGGCGCGCTTCGATGATGGCGTGCCGGCGGTGCTGGAACAGCGCATCGGCAACGGCCGGGCCATGACGCTCACCGTGCCGCTCGACAACCAGTACGGCGATTTCCCGCTGCAGCCGGCGTACCTCCCCTTCGTGCGGCAGCTCGTGCTGCACACCTCGGGGCGCGACGCGGCCCCGCTCTGGCTCACCACGGGCGAGAGCTGGTCGTTGCCGGCCACACTCAGCAATCCCGTCGTGACCGGTCCCACCGGGGCGCTGACCCGTCCGCAGGCCGATTCGGCGGGCGCGGCCGTGCCGTTGCCCGATGCCGGCCTCTACACGGCGTACGCCGAACGCGCCTCGGGCGAGCCCGGCGCGGTGCTGGCCGTGAACGTGCCGCCCAGCGAGTCCGAGCTCACGCCGATGGACACCACCGAACTCCTGCTTGGCGTGCGCACCACGTCGGCGGAGTCGGCGGCGGCGTCCAGAGCGGATGGCGACACGCCGATGACCGTCGAAGAGATGGAGCGCCGTCAGAACCCCTGGCGGGTATTGCTCATCGTCGCGGCGTTGCTGCTGCTCGCCGAAACGATTCTTGGGACACGTGGACGCCGGGGCATGGCGCGCCGGGTGGTTCCCAACACAACGTCCAACGTAGCGTCCAACACCGCATCCACCCGATCGGCCGGAGCGCCTGCGAGCACCGCCTCGCGCGCCCGGTTCGATACGTGATGTTCACGGGTTCGCCCCAGTCGAAGGAGCCACGATGAGTCCCGATCGTCAGTTGCTCACCGCACTCGGCACGCTGCGTCGTCAGTGGCGTCAACGGGTGCTGCTCGAATCGCTGGTGTGGATCGGCGTGGCGGTCGTGCTCGCCGTGGCGGCCGCGTGGGCGATCACGACCTGGCTGGGTGGGGATGGCCGCGCGTTGTGGACGGCCCGCCTGGTGGGATACGGACTCATCGTCGTGGCCATCGTGCGCGGACTGATCGTGCCGCTGATGCGTCGGGCCAGCGACGAGCGATTCGCGCTGTACGTGGAAGAGCGCGCGCCCTCGCTGCGACAGACGCTGCTGGCGGCGGTACAGGAAGCGCACGTGCCGGAGAGTCAGCGGATGTCACAATCGCTGTCGACGCGCGTGATGTCGCGTGCGGCATCGGCCATTGCGCCGCTGCATCGTGGCGCATCGCTCGAGCGGGAGCGCATGCTGCGCGCGGGACAGGCCATCGGCGTGGTGGGTGTCGTGGCCGCCGTCGCCATGTTCTTCGGACCGCAGTCGGTGCGTGATGGCGCGCGTCTCCTGTTCGTGCCCTTCGGCACGGCGCAGGCGGCGGTGCCCGAGCGGCGGGTGGCGGTGGAGCCGGGATCGGTGGCCGTGCCGCGTGGCGGTGCGGTGGAAGTGCGCGCGGAACTGATGGGCTTCGCGGCGAGTGGCGCGGAGCTGGTGTTCCGCACCGACAGTGGCGGTACGACGGGCGGAGAATGGCAGCGGCTGCCCATGGCGCCCGATGCGGACACCTCGCAGTTCCGCTCGCGGTTGTTCGACATCGTGGTGCCCACCGAGTACTACGTGGAAAGCGCCGACGTGCGTTCGCCGGTCTACAAACTCACGGTGAACAATCTGCCGGCGGTGTCGCAGGTCTCACTCGACCTCAAGTTCCCGGCGTACAGCGGTCTGCCCACGGAACACATCGACGAAGGCGGTGACGTGGCCGCGGTGGTCGGCACGACAGTGACCGTGCACGCCCGGGTGACGCGGTCAGTGAAAGGTGGCACGCTGCGGTTCGACGACGGCACGACGGTGGCGCTCACGCCCGACAGCGATAGCACGGTGAGTGGCAGCTTCCGCGTGACACGCAGTGGATTCTATCACGTCGACCTCGTGGCGCCCGATGGACAGACGGTGGCGGGCTCGGTGGAATACGTGGTGGATGCGATTCCCGACCGGGCGCCGATGGTGCGGATCGAGGATCCGGGTCGTGACACCAAAGTCTCCAACACCGATGAAGTGACGGTGGCGGTGCGCGCGACGGACGATCTGGGCGTGGTGTCGATGGAACTGCGCTATCGGGTGAACGGCGGCCCGGAGCAGGTGAAGAAGATCACCGATAGCACGTCGCGTCGTCCGCGCGATGCGCAGGGCGCGCACACGCTGTTCCTCGAGGAGATGTCGCTGCAGCCCGGCGATCTCGTGGCGTATCATGCCCAGGCCCGGGACGGCGGCGGTCATGTGGGCACGAGCGACGTGTACTTCCTGGAAGTGCGGCCATTCGGCAAGGACTATCGGCAATCCGATGAACGTCAGCAGGGCGGTGGTGGTGGAGGTGGCGGCGGCCAGCAGGATTCACCCGACGGATTCATGGCGCGACAGAAGGAGATCGTGTCGGCCACGTTCAACTGGATGCGGGACAGTGCATCGAGCACCGACAAGAAGCGCCGTGAGGACATGGCCACGCTGGCGATCGCCGAGGGCCGTCTGCGCACCGATGTCGACGAGTTGGTCAAGCGTCTGACCGAGCGCGGTGTGGCGAAGGCCGACACGAACTTCGCGAAGATCCGCATGGAGTTGCAGCAGGCCATCACCGAACTGAAGGACGCCGAGGAGCAGCTCGGGCGTGCGCGGGGTGGTGATGCCATGCCGCCCGAGCAGCGGGCCCTGCAGCGGCTGCAGCGCGCCGAGGCAATCTACCGGGATGTGCAGGTCCAGATGGGTGGCGGCGGCGGTGGGGGAGGCGGCGGAGGCGGTGGGCAGCAGCGCGCCGAAGACCTCGCCGATCTGTTCGAACTGCAGACCGACAAACAGCGCAA
This sequence comes from Gemmatimonas aurantiaca, assembly GCF_037190085.1. Taxonomy (NCBI): domain Bacteria; kingdom Pseudomonadati; phylum Gemmatimonadota; class Gemmatimonadia; order Gemmatimonadales; family Gemmatimonadaceae; genus Gemmatimonas; species Gemmatimonas aurantiaca. The sequence goes on along the minus strand of NZ_JBBCJO010000007.1, from coordinate 1,152 downwards.
TCAGTACGAGACGGTGCAGCAGGGTCGGGCGGAGAGCGAACCGCAGCAGCAGGTGGACGAGACGCTCGAGCGGCTCAAGCAGATGGCGCAGCGTCAGCAGCAGGAGAACGAACGCCTGCAGCGCATGGCCGAACAGATGCGTCAGCGACTGGCGCAGGAGAACGGTGGCGCGGGTGGTTCGTCCGGCAGTTCGTCGGGCGGTGCATCGGGAGCATCCGGTGCCGCGGGCGCCGCGGGGCAGCAGGGCAACAATCGCCCCAACGGCGGCAACACGAACAGCGGCGCACAGCGGGAGCTGGCGCGGCAGGCGGAAGAAGAAGCGCGTCGTCTCGAGCGGCTTTCGCGGGAGCAGAACAATCCCGAACTGGCCAACGCCGCGCAGCAGTTGCAGCAGGCGGCCGACGCGATGCGACGGGCGGCCAGCGGGTCGAGCGCGCAGGGAAGTGCGGCGCTCGAAGAACTGACGCGTGCCGCACGTGGGCTCGAGGGCGCGCGTTCCGCCGAATCGTCGCGTGGCATCCAGCAACTGGCCGACCGGGCGCAGGATCTCGAGGCGCGTCAGCGGGAGATCGCGCAGGGCGTGAAGGCCATGCAGGGGCAGCAGGGATCGCCGCAACAGCGCGCCGAACAACTCCGGCAGCTCACGCAGAAGAAGGACGAATTGAATCGCGACGTGCGTCGTCTGGAATCGGACGCCGACCGGTTGGCGCGCGATTCGCGGCGTGATCAGCCAAAAGCCGCGGGCAAGGTAGCGGAAGCGGCGGAGACCATTCGCGACACGCGGCTGGCCGACAAGATCGAGTTCTCGAAGCAGGTCGCGCGTGGCGGGTCGGAGGAATACGCGTCGGCCTTCGAAGCGCAGATCGCGGACAACCTGCGCGACGTGAGCGAGCAGTTGCGCAGTGCGTCGGGCGCGCTGCAGGGGGAATCGGCCGCACGGCAGCAGGAGCGCACGCTCGAAGCGACGCGTGATCTGGTGCGCGGACTCGAGTCGTTGCGTGAGCGCATCGCGGACCAGCAGGGGCAGCAGGGGCAGCAGGGGCAGCAGGGGCAGCAGGGGCAGCAGGGGCAGCAGGGGCAGCAGGGGCAGCAGGGGCAGCAGGGGCAGCAGGGGCAGCAGGGGCAGCAGGGGCAGCAGGGGCAGCAGGGCCA
>NZ_JBBCJO010000006.1 GCF_037190085.1 Gemmatimonas aurantiaca | reverse complement strand
GTGGTTATTAAAACAAAAGGGGGCGGGGCTGCCATGCAGCCGCGCCCGCTTTCTCTTTGCCATGACGATCAGGCCGTGATCACGTCGAGCACGTAGTTGTACATCTCTTTTTCCTTCTCGTGCGAAGTCGCCAGCCTGTTGATCAGGCGATCGACGAGAACGTCACCGGCCGATCGGATGGTGAAACCGGTCGACTTGATGTACTCCGCGCCCCACGGCTTGAGATTGTCGAGGAAACGTACGCCGTTGCTGAACTCGTTGCTGCTGATCGTCTCGCTGCCACCGGCCTTGAACATCGTCAGGTAGCGCATCTTGTCGCCGCAGATGCCGGTGTTGAGCGTGAGGATCGAGATGAGCGGAATATTGAGCGCATATCCTCGATACCACTCGGTGAAGGCAAACGGCCGGCGGTGCAGCGAGTCCACCGAGTTGCTGTTTTCCCAGTATCCGCGGGCCTCGGCGCAGAACGCATTGATGCGCACCGCCTCCACCAGGCGCCAGATGAACTTCACGACCAGCTCGGTGGCCGACACCACGAGGTTGACGATCGCACCGGCGCCAAAACCCACGGCATCCATCGTCAGCGCACCAACGCCCTTCAGCGTCTGATACAGCCCGTCGAACAGGCTCAGCGTCATGGCGCGTGTGATGGACTGCACGATCACCGCCGGATGACCCTGTGCCACTTCCACGTCACGTCCGTCCTTCCAGGCGCGGAAACGCGTGATGGCCGCATCGATGGTCTTGCCCACACCGCGCACGATGTCGAGACTCGCGCCGACGAACGGGGCCGCCTTCGAAGCCACCACACTCACGATGCCCTTCACCAGCGTCTTCACCATCCCGGCAATGCCTTCCACCGTGCCGAACTTCTGCTTGATGATCTCCTGGACCTTCTGCACGAGCATGTCGAACCACTCCTGCAGCTTGTCCTTGATCACCTGCAGGTTGGAGCGCGAGGCGAGCTGATTGGCGCGCTCGGCGTCGCGCAGCAGTTGCTCGGAGGTGACCAGGGTGGCCCGGGCACCCGCTTCGATGCTCGGCTTGGCGTTCTGCGGGAGCGACATGTTTTGGGGCTGCACCTGCGGGATCAGCTTGCTCTCGATCTTGTTGCCGACCCATCCCACCGGACCGCCCGTGCTCTTGCCGACCTTGGAGACGATACCCTTGTCGTGATCGCTCGCACCGCCGATATCCATCGACTGACCGGCGATATCGAAACCGCCTTCGAGCACCAGCTTGAATAGTCCGGGCGCCACACTGACGCGACTGAACAGGTACAGCACCCCCAGACGCGCGTTGATGAGATCTTCGTGCATGAAGTCGGGTGCCCGGCCATCGGAGAACGCATTGTCGTCGTCCCCCTTGCCATCGAGCATCGCCTGGAGCTTTTCGGGCGCGCGCAGGTGGTTGCGCGCGCTCTTCTTCCAAGCGTCACCGGTGCCTTCCTTCTTCTTCCACGCATTGAAGGCGTTGAGCAGCTTCTGTCTGGCGGCCGGCGTACCGAGTTTTTCGAGTTCGAGGAACGCGGTATCGATCGCCTTCAATTCATTGCTGCGCGTACGACCGATGCGGGCCGTGTCCTTCATCCACGTATCATGATCGATCAGGGGCACTGGAATATCTCGGTGATTGGGGAAGAGGAGGGGAGGGGATTGCTGCGGAACTAGTGGGTCAGACCGTACACCACGTAGTTCGTGGCGAACTTGTAGGCGTCGTTGGAGAGATTGACGGGGTACCACCCCTCGCCGGACCACTCCATGTAGTCACCGATGTCGTTGTTGAAATTGATGACCACCTGCAGACGCTTCGTCGGATCGTTGTCCTCGTGGATGCCCAGATAGACCGCCTTGGCGGCCCGGGTGGCCGGATGGGTCATACCTTCGAGGGTCTCGATCTTGAAGAACGAATTGAACACCGGATGGGAAACATTCAGCAGCTCGATGCGCCCCTGCGGCAGCACCTTTTTCATGCCGGCTTCGAAAACGGCCCATTGCTGGGCAAAGTAGAAATCGTCCACGATGAGGAAGCCGCCCTTGAGGATCCAGTTGCGCAGCCCCTCGGCTTCCTGATCGGTGGGGTACCAGTAACCCGGCTCGGTGAGGTAGGCGACCGGATAGCGTGCCAGTTCGGGGTCGTCGAGCGTGTGCACATTGCTTCCGCGCCGGTGCAGGCGGAGGGTGGACAGGTCACCCAGAATGGCCATGAAGTTGCGTTCCATGGCCGGGTAGTCCGCGCTCCAGGCCATGCGATAGCCCTGGGTATACCGGAGGCGCACGAAGGTGAAGCGTCCATCGTAAGCCACATTCGGCTCGATGAACACGCGTCCACGCTGTGACCACGCGATCGGCGCGATCGCCAGGGCCAGCAGCAGGGTTCCGAGCGCGGTACGACGCATTACGGACGGGCGCATCCTCATAAGGTGCGCCTTCCCACGGCCCCTCACAACAGCGGGTGTGAACCTGGTACCTGGAGCGCGAGGAGAGGCCTGCGGTCAATCCACGAGGTCGGCCAGCTCGCGCGGCGCCACTCGCCGCCAGCCCTCCAGGATGATCACCTCGAGCTGGTCGAGCGGGATCTCGTCCAGGCGGACGAGCACGGCCGGATAGCCGTTGTAGTGCGGTTCGGTGAAGAAGATGCCGGGTTCTGCGGCGATCATGAGATCACGCTCCGCCACGCTACTCGTGCGGACCGCCACCATACGCGGATTGGGGACGCGTGCTTTCTTCGGGTGGAACCGCTCCAGCCAGACCCACACGAACCCCTTGGGTTTGTCCTTCACCGTCACGAAGAACGCGAAGCGGTCGTCGGCCTCCTCGGCGCCCGGGAGGGACAGCACAATGCGACGGACGTCGTCCTGGGTGGCCATGTGCACCTCGGCGTGGGACGGAGCCGGTTGGTGGATGTTCGGTGGACGCGCGATTGACGCTTACGGATCGCGGCCAGCGGAGACGAGGCGTGCGATGGCCGCCAGTCCCTGGTCGCCCACATCGAGGGAGTGCTCGTTCACGTAGAGTGCGATGTGCTGCGCGCACACCTCCGGGGACATCTCCTGCGCGTGAGCGCGCACGTACTCGCGACTCGCCTCGGGATGATCGAAGGCATACTGCACCGACGCACGGATGGCCTGCTCCACTGCGGTCGTCATATCGGCATCGAGATCGGCGCGGGCGCAGATCCCCGCCAACGGGACCGGCAGCGACGTCTCCCGTTCCCACCAGTCGCCGAGGTCGATCACCTTGTGCAGACCATGATCGGCGTAGGTGAAGCGGCTCTCGTGAATGATGAGACCCGCGTGCACCGCTCCGTCGGCCACGGCGCGCAGAATGCGGTCGTAGCGCAGCTCCACCGTGTCGGTGAGCGACGGCGCCGCGAGACGCAGCAAGCGGTATGCCGTGGTCTCGCGGCCCGGAATGGCGACCGGGCCGCCGGCAATGGCCGCCTCGAGTGACATGGGTGCGCGTGCGACCACGAGGGGACCCACGCCCTTGCCGAGTGCCGCACCGCTGCGGAGCAACCGATAGCGATCGCCGACGGCGGCAAACGCCCCGACACTCAGTTTGGTGAGATCGAACGCGCCATCGTGTGCCCGGCGATTGAGCTCCTCGATATCGAGCAGCACCGGTTCGATGGTGAACGGTGCGTCGACCAGTCCATGCGCGAGCGCATGGAACGCGAAGGTGTCATTGGGGCAGGGCGAGTAACCGAAGATGAGTGTGCGCATGACGGAGAACCGATGAGCGATGTTACGCGTCGGTCCAGCGACGCAGCAGCACACTCGCGTTCACGCCACCGAAGCCGAAGCCATTGGAGAGCGCGTATTCGACGGACGCAGCCCGCGCGACCGGGCCCACGACATCCAGTCCCTCGGTGGCCGCATCGCGTGTGGTGAGATTGAGCGTGGGCGGCAACATCTGATCACGCAGCGCCAGTGCGGTGAAGATGGCTTCCACGCCGCCTGCGGCGCCGAGGGTGTGACCGGTGGCGGATTTTGTCGCACTGATGGCGGGTGATGCGTGCGCGCCGAACACCGAGCGGATGGCCGCGAGTTCCGCCTTGTCTCCCACTGGCGTGGACGTCGCGTGTGCATTGAGATGTCCCACCGCGTCCGGCGCCAGATGGGCCTGCGCGAGTGCGGCGCGCATGGCCCGTGCGGCGCCATCCCCCGTTTCCGGACCCGCCGTGATGTGATAGGCGTCGGCCGCCGTACCGTATCCCACGATCTCGGCGATCGGTGTGGCACCGCGGGCCTGTGCATGCTCCAGTGATTCGATCACCAGCACACCCGCGCCCTCGGCGATCACGAACCCATCGCGGTCGATATCAAAAGGACGGGACGCCTGCGTGGGACGATCGTTGAAACCTGTCGACAGAGCACGCGCTGCGGCGAACGCCCCGATGCCCACGATGTTGAGCGCGGCCTCGGTGCCCCCGCATACCGCGATATCGGCCTCGCCGGCGCGGATGTGTCGTGCCGCATCACCGATGGCCTGCAGGCTGGCCGCGCAGGCGGTGCCTGGAGCGCCAAGCGGGCCCTTGAAACCGTGACGGATGGACACCCAGCCCGCCGCCATGTTGGGCAGGAAGGACGGCACCGTGAACGGCGAGAGACGACGCGGACCCGCACCATCGGTGGTGCGCACGGCATCGGTGATGTTGAGGAACCCACCCATGCTCGACGCGATGATCGTCGCTGTGCGGGCGCGTTGTTCGTCGTTTTCCGGGTGCCAGTTGGCCTGGGCGAGCGCCTCGTCGGCGGCCGCCAGTGCGAACGTGATGAAACGGTCGACCTTCTTGAGCTCCTTGGACGGCAGCACCTGCGTGGCATCGAAGCCATGCGGTTCGTCGGCACCGGGCACGACACCCGCGATGCGACTGGAAACATCACCGAAGACATCCGGCGGGAGCGCGCGGATACCGGAGGTACCGGCGAGGAGGCGCGTCCAGACCGCTTCGGTCCCGACACCAAGCGGGGAGACGAGACCCATCCCCGTGATCACGATGCGAGTGGAGTTCACGTGGTTCGATGCGTGTCAGTGCGTATCAGTGATTGGCGATCGGCTGGCGGAGCGCGTCGCGCACCGCGGCGACCAGCGCGGGCGTGGCATCGGTGATGGCTTTGAACGCCGCATCGAAGTACCAGCGGGCGCGGTCCTGTTCTTCGATCTCGTTGGAGATGGCGCGGACCTCGATGGCCGGCACGCCCGCCTGCTGGGCGGCGCGCAGCACACCGAACCCCTCCATGGCCTCTACCTCGCAGGGATCCATGAACGAGCGCGCGGCGGCGTCGATGGTACCACCCACGCTGGCTGTGGTGCCGATGGGCATGGCCGGTATGGAGGGGAAGAGACGTCGTATTCCGGCCAACAGGAGCACGGAAGCGGGGATGGTGTTGGGCGCCCAATCGGCGGGCACTCCGAGATCCACGTAGCGTGCTTCACTACCGACCACGAGCGCGGCCGGCGCGAGGTGCGCGCGGCGGCGGGCGCCAGCGATCCCCACGTGCAGGATGGCCGACGGACGTTCATGGGCGATGGCGGAGGACGTGGCGATGGCCGCTTCCACCGGCCCCACCCCGCATTGCAGAGTCCGCCACCCCTCCGGTGGCGCGAGTTCGCGGGCCGTGGCCGCCACGACCAGGATTCGTGCAGTAAGAGGCATGGGTGGGAATGTAAGGGATCGACCTATTGCGGATCGGACCGGACTGGGGAAGTTCGGGGGGAGCGGATGTTGGCGTCGGGAGCCGGACGCGACCGGTGCGCCGGACCGTTGCCGTCACACACACAGGAGGATTCGTGCAGAAGAACATGGGTACGCTGGACCGTGCCATTCGGACCGTGCTCGCGCTGGTGATCGTGGCGTTGTATTTCACCGGCAAGATCAGCGGGACGTTGGCGATCGTGCTGGGTGTGATCGCGGTGGCATTTCTGGTGAGCAGCCTGGTGTCGTGGTGCCCGATGTACGCGCCGTTCCGGTTTTCGACGCGGAAGTAGGTGGAGGCGGGACGGGAAGGACATGCACCGTCATGAGAGGCGGATGATGGGAGTGATTGCGTAGAAGAGACACGACCGGGAAGGAAACGATGACGGTCCGAGGCGTGTGCACGCGTATGCTCTGGTATGACCGGAGAACGTTTGTTGACCCGTGTGCGGAACCGTGGGACGGTGCGTCGCTACAGTCCGCGCACGGTGGACGCGTATGTCCGATGGATCCGGCAGTATGTGCGGTTTCACGGGATGCAGCATCCCTCTGCATTGGGTGGCCATCAGGTGGGGGAGTTTCTCACCTGGTTGGCGCGCGAGCGGCGGATTGCGGCGTCGACACAGAATCAGGCGCTTGCCGCGCTGCAGTTTCTGTATCGGGACGTACTGGAGCAGCCACTTGGCGCAATCGGTGGCTTTCTGGCGGCCAAGGTTCCGCATCGTCTGCCGAACGTCCTGTCCAGAGATGCAGTGCGGCGTGTATTGCAGCAGATGGATGGCGCCCCGTTGCTGATGGCGTCCCTGTTGTACGGCGCCGGCCTGCGTTTGAGCGAGTGCTGCCAGGTTCGGGTGAAGGATCTCGATCTCGACCGGAAAGAATTGCGGGTTCGCCAGGGAAAGGGCGGGCGTGATCGCATCACCATGGTGCCGGACGCATTGGTCGCTCCCCTGCGGGCGCATCTCCGACAGGTGAGAGCCCTCATGGCACGGCGGATAGCGGCCGGCGGCGGGTACGTGGCCCTGCCTGGGGCAATGGATCGCAAGGCACCCCACGCGAGTCGGCAGTGGGGATGGTGCTGGGTGTTCCCCGCGGCACGCGAGTACCGGGAAGGTCTGAGCCTGCAACGGCGCACGCATCACGTGCATCAGACCGTCCTGCAGCGCGCCGTGGCCGCGGCCGCAAGACAAGCCGGGATAGGACAGCGGGTTGGGTGCCACACATTCCGGCATTCGTTCGCCACGCATCTGCTGGAAGACGGCTACGACATCCGTACGGTGCAGGAGCTACTGGGGCACCGCGATGTCTCGACCACGATGATCTACACGCACGTGCTCAATCGCGGTGGCCGGGGTGTCCGAAGCCCGCTGGATGTGCCGAAGGGGTAGCGCCCAGGTCGACTCTCTGCGCGATCGAGTCTTATGCAGCGTTCGCTGCAGCATAAGATGACAGGGGCATTTTGACCGATAGGCCCAAGTGAGTCTTGCTCAATGACTTGGGAAATTGAAGAGTTGTGTCCGTCAGAGATTTAGGCGGCAAGGATCGCGAATATAAGACGGTGCTTGCAGTGATCCCCCGCAGGCTAATACGCGTTAGGCTGGCCAAGGAGCTTCTTCTTGACGAAGAGTATCCATTGGGATACATTTCTAAATGAGCGTTCTCCTTCGGACGACGGAGTTCGATGAGTGGTTGAAGGCCCTCCGCGACCCGATCGGGAAGGCGCGCATCCTGGCGCGGCTTCGTGCGGCCGAGCTCGGCCACTTCGGGGATCACGCGGCCGTAGGCGAGGCGGTGTTCGAACTCCGGATCCACACCGGACCGGGGTATCGGGTGTACTACTGGCGGGAGGGCCGCGTGACGTACTGGCTGCTGTGTGGCGGTGACAAGGCCAGCCAGCGTCGTGATATTCGGCAGGCCCAAGCGCTGCGGACCAAACTGGAGAGGGAGCGATGAAGAAGCCCGTGGCCTTCGATGCGGCCGACTACCTCGATAGCGAGGAGGTCATCGCCGAGTATCTGAATGTGGCCCTTGCGAGTGAGCATCCCGATCTCTTCCTCCAGGCCATCGCGGATGTGGCGAAGGCGCGAGGGATGGCGCAATTGGCGAAGGAGACGGGCCTGGGTCGCGAGAGTCTCTACAAGGCGTTGGCGCCCGGCGCGAAGCCGCGGTACGATACGGTCTTGAAGGTGATCCGCGCCCTGGGCGTCGAGCTGCAAATGACGCCTGTCCCGCGCAAGGCCTAACGTGGCTTGCTGCAGACGGGCGAGCTATGGTAAGCGCGCACGGCGTGCGCGCACTCCATTTCATTCGCCCGCAGCAGAAGCTTGGCGTTAGACATCCCGATCAACAGCGCTCCGTGCCACAACCGACGTCGCGTCCCATCGATGCAATTCTTCTGGGACCGTCCGTCCTGCGTGCGTTGACGGTTCATGGCGCGACGCGCAAACTTGAGAGGTACAGGAGCGGCGCCGTGCGCGCGTGTCCGCTCGGCCTGGTTGATACGCGAACTTCCTCATGGCTCGATGCGACGTCTTCGATTGATTGGGCTGGTAGCTCTCAGCAGCGTGTTGCCCATCTTCGCCGTGCGCGCGCAAGCCCCGGCCGCGGACTCGACGGGCTTTCGCGCGGGGCAGTGGGGCGCGGAGTTCTCGCTCGGGAGTAATCTCGGCAGTTCGACGGGGGTCGGCGTCCTGCGCTTCCACACCGGACGCCGCGCGCTCGTGCTGGATGTGGCGGGGCAGGTGTCCCGGCAGTCGGGCAACGCTCCGTTGACGCAAACGCAGTCGTTCGCGCGGCTGCGGCTGGGCACCCGCTGGTATCGGCCCGTGGCCGGGAAGGTCCTGCAGTCGCTCACCCTTGGCGTGCTGATGTCGCGCGATCAGCGCGCGCAAAAGAACCTGAACCTGATCTCAGGTGCGTCGGCACAAACGCGCTCGACGTTGACGGGCGGCGGACCCTTTGCCGAACTCGGTGGCAGCTGGATGGTGACGTCGCAGTTGAGTCTCGGGGCCGCGTGGCAAGGCGATATCCTGTACTCGCGCGGCACCCAACGCACGGTCGGCGGAGATTCGACGGTGCGCGTGCCGGACGTGCGCACGACGCTGTGGAGTGCCTCCCTCGGCCAGCTCGTGCTGCGCGCCGGCGTGTACTTCTGAACCCCCATCATCGCGCGGCGGGGTCTAACCTTGCGTTGCTGCAGTCAAACGCTGCGAAGATCAGTGTGGCGAGCGCGGGGCGTTCGCGATAGTGTCAAGGGCCGGTGCGAACGCCCCGCTTGCCTCCGAGTAGGCGTTTGCTGCAGAACGCGAGCGTTAGACGGTCAAGTCATATCGTTGCGCAAATCCACTACCCACCAGTCTATTCTACCAGTAGGAGTGACATTGCATGTGGATCGTATCTGTGATCAACTACAAGGGCGGCGTCGGCAAAACGACTACGACCGCTAACTTGGCGGCCGAACTTGCGTGGCGAGGCCAGCGGGTTCTCCTGATCGACCTCGATCCGCAAGCAAGCCTCACATTCTCGCTGGTTACGCCCGACGAGTGGGAGCGCGATCTGGCAGCCTCCAAAACGATCAAGTCGTGGTTTGACGCCTTCATGAATAAGTCGACTGGCGCGCTCACCGACCTAGTGGTCACTCCAAGACGAGCGGCCGCTGTCTTGAGGGGAAAAGGAAAGCTTGACCTAATTGCGTCGCATTTGGGACTGATAAACGTAGATCTTGAACTCGCCACTGAGCTGGGCGGAGCGACTCTAAAGCAGAGCAAGCTCAACTACCTTAAGGTCCATCGCCGTCTTGCAGATGGTCTCAGTCAGATCGCGGACGATTCATATGATATCGTGCTTATCGACTGCCCTCCGAACTTCAATGTCGTAACAAAAACCGCGATCGTAGCCAGCGATTTCGTGCTCATCCCAGCAAAGCCAGACTATCTCTCAACGCTTGGTATTGATTACCTGCAGCGAAATCTCAATGAGCTCGTTGAATCGTACAACGAGTATGCCAACCTTGAAGGGACTGCAGGTGTCGCACGGATCTCGCCAGAGATCTTGGGCATAGTGTTTACGATGGTGCAGATCTACGGTGGCCAACCGATTGCGGCTATTCGCCCGTTCATTGCGAAGACGAAGAAGCTTGGAACGCATGTGTTCGATGCCCACATCAGAGAGAACAAGACTATTTTCGGGGACGCTCCCCAAATTGGTCTGCCCGTCGTCCTTCACAGGTATAGCTCTGGGACTCACAACGACGTCGTCCTCGGTCTCGAAGAATTCGTCGACCAGTTTCAGGCAAGACTAGCACACTGGAGCCCAGCATGAAGAAGGCAAGTAGGCAGGGTCAGATACTTCGTGTAGTCGCAGAGTTTCTAGAGGCTCTTTCTGACGCTGAGATAGAGGCACTGCTTGACGGTCGACGGCGGCTTCAGACCAGTGAAGTGCCAGAGATGCATGCGCGGGTACCCCGTTCCGCGAGACGCACGATTGATCATGCGGTGATTCTGGCGTCCCTGCGAGAAGCGAGAACGCGACAAGAGGCAGCACTAGCCCTCGAAGTTGAGGGAGTGTCCAAGGTGACGCTGGAGAGCATTGCGCGTCACCTCGACTTGCCAGTTCTCCGGTCGGACTCCGTTGAGCGGCTTCGTCAGAGGATCGTTGAGGGCACGGTTGGATTTCAGATCAACTCTGACGCAATTCAGGGTAAGTCCCGTTGAGACGCCGTCTAACTGTGCGTTGCTGCTGACAGCGGCCATAAGGTGGCGGCTATCCCTCGCTGCGCTCGGCCGCCGCACCTTATTGTTGGCCGCTGCAGCAGAACGCGCGCGTTAGGCGGCAATACAAACATCTGAGTAATGACTAGCGAGCGACCCGCACTATCGAGTGGCGACACGCTGTTGAAGGCAATCAACAAGCGTATAGCTAAGGAGTTAAAGCAGCTTGCGGCCGTGGCTAAGGACGACGTCGAATTCGATCACGGCGCGGACGAAATCACTCGGCGATTCACGGCTGCAATCCCCGAGATTGTTCAGGAAGGCGCCAAAGCGATCGCCGATAGAATGGAGAAGAGGACCGGCAAACTCCTGCGCCAGCTTCGACGCGACAGGTCTGGCTTTCGGCGACGATTGCACGATCGTTGGGCAGACGGACTGGATCGGCTTGAGGTGCTAGTACACACCGCCGTCGAGTTCGGCCATGAAATGCACGAGCGAATACGCAAGGATGAAGTGTTAGGCAAGAATCCCATCGTCTGTGCATTGCATCGCCTTCACGCACGGGCGTGTCGGGTGTGCGGTGAAATCCTGGCTCTACTGGAATCGGGATATCCAGATGGTGCTCACGCCCGTTGGCGCACGCTTCACGAGATCGCTGTTGTAGCGATGTTCCTGCGCCAAAGTGAATCCGACGTCGCGGAACGCTACTTGCTGCATGACGCTGTGGGCGCTAGTCGCGCGGCCCACCAGTTCGAAGAGCACGTCGCGGCGCTCGGTTGGGATCCTGTCCCTCCGAACGAATTGGCTGAACTACGGTCAAGGCACGACGAGCTCATTGCCCGATTCGGAAAGTCATTCGGCGGCGACTATGGGTGGGCGTGCGCTGCGCTCGATAAAGAACGTGTTACTCTGGCCGATATTGAAGCGCATCTCGATCTCAAACGATGGCGGCCATTCTATCGATGGGCAAGCGAAGCCGTCCACGCTGGCCCAGGCGGACTACGAGCCCTCGGCGTAACCGCTGCACAAGATGATATTCTGCTTGCTGGGAGCGTGAATCATGGACTTGCTGACCCCGGGCAAAATGCCGCGCTATCACTGGAGATGGCGACGGTGGCGTTCGCGCAAGTGCTACCATCGGTCGACCACAGGCTGTATGCGGAGACGTTCATAGTACTGGCGCGTCGATGTCAGTCAGCATTCATGGACTGTCACCGTTCGATGGAGAATGCTCGTGAATCCGACGAGCAACAGTGAGCGAAGAGTTGAGTTCTTCGTGTAGAAGCGTCCCTTTCCTTGCGATGAAGCGAGGGAAGAGCAAGTTCGCGCAAGCATTGAACAGCCGGGATGATGGGTAACACAAAAGTCCAGCAACATGGGTAACACTTGGTGAGTTACCCCGTGATCCGATAGTCGCGCTCGTCGAAGGTGGCGAGCAGGACCATGTTGAAGTGGATCGCCCAGATGCCGTCATCGGTTTCTTCCAGTCCAATGTGCTGATCGACCATCGCGTTGGCGAGATACAGCAAGCGATCGCGGAAGCGAAAGGTGCCGCCCGTCGTCACCTTCTTGACCAGGAAGTGCCCTGGGTAGTCCGGGATCGGCAGCCGCTCCGGATAGGGGCGCGGGGAGTCCCGGTACTGCGACGCCGGCGTTTCCTGACCCAGCCGCTCGTGCGGTCGCTCGGTGTTGTATTCGCGGCGAAAGGCGTCGAAGTTGCGCTGCTGGGCGGCACAAGTGGCGCGCACCGGCTTGATCGCTTGGCGCTTGAGCGTGCGATGCATGCGCTCGTGCGCCCCGTTCTCTTGCGGACAGCCTGGGCGAATACGTTGGTGCGCGATACCGAGCTGCATCCACCACACGTTCAGGTACGAGAGACCATGAATGGCCTGCGTGGCAAACGGGACGCCGTTGTCGGTACGCATCGCGATGGGCAGGCCATGCTCACGAAACACACGCTCAAACACGGGTTTGGCCGTCACCGTTTGCGTGGACAGCAGGCCGCGACACTCGAGGAGGAAGCGCGTGTGCTGGTCCGCGATGGTCAGCGGATAGCAGTAGACCCGATTCCCCGTGCGGAACTGGCCCTTGAAATCGGCCGTCCACAAATCATTCGGCGCGGCCGTGGTGGGCCGCACCACACCAGGATGCATCGACGGCCGACGGCGGCGACGTTTCTGTACGAGGCCGTGCCGCGCGAGCAGATCCGCGGCGGTGCTGGCCGCTGGCCATCGCTCAATTTTCGGATACCGGGTCTCTAGGACCTTGAGCAGCTTGCGCGCTCCCCAGAACGGATGCGCCTGCCGCTCCTGGAGCAGCAGGGCCTCCACCGCCTTTGGAATGCGATGGGGGCACTCATGCGGCGCACGACTGCGATCCCGCAGTCCGGGTCGCCCCTCCGCCTCATAGCGCGCCAGCCACTTGTACCCGATCCGTCGGCTGATGCCGTAGCGCGCACAGAGCTCGCTCATCGTGAAGCGATCACTCAGCGCGTCCCGCACGAATTGCAGACGCTCCTCCATCGGTCCAGTCTCCGTCCAGGGCATCAGCGACCTCGTCAGAAAGGGGCTCGCTGTGCACGTTATGGGGAAACTGTTACCCATGTTCCCGGACTACTCTGTTACCGATCTACCCGGTCTGTACCACAGGACTGCCTAACAATTGGTTGCAAGGGACGAAGGGCCTGGCATGATTTCAGACGGAGTTCCAGGTTACGGCGAGTGGCCCTTCGCCCTTGAACCAAAGGGCGTTAGACATCCTCGAATCGAGCAACCATGAACCTGAAACTTGGCCGACTACTAGGTGATGGAGCGTATAGTGATGTGTATGCGGCCGAAGATGAGATTGGCCGCAGTGTCGCGGTGAAAATAATTCGGCCTGATCGAGATGCAGACAGCGTTGCACTTGGCCATGCAAAGATTCTCGCAAAGGCTGATCACCCGAACATTGTGCGCGTGCTGAGCGTAGAGAGTATCGAAGATCCCGTTGATCCATCTCGGCGAGTCCAGGCTATAGTGATGGAGCAGGTTGAAGGAGAGACGTTGTTTAGTCTCTTACTTCAGGATCGATTAGAACTGTCTATCGCGCGAAGCATTGGGCTCGGAGTTATGGATGCACTACTCCATCTTCACGAGAAGGGCGTGGCGCATGGAGATCTACATACCGAGAATGTCATGATTGCGGATGGCTCGGCAAAGCTTATCGACTTGCTCTACATCACCAATGGAAGCCATCTAACCACTAGGACATTCGAGGAACGTGTAAGAAGAGACACTCTCAGTGCCCGCCTGGTCCTCCAAGAGTTGCTCCAGCAAGTAAAAGAGCCGCCAGGACTGGCGAAATCTTTCAACGATTCTCTAGACATCGCAGTTAGTGCATCAGGTCTTCGATCGTCCTTTGATCAGAAAACAAACGGGGCAATTACAGCAGATTCCACAGAAGCAGTGAGCTATGGGCTGCAACTCGTTCTTGATGAGGCCTTTGTTGAAGGCGATGAATATGCAGAGGCTGTTCTCGAGACGTTGCCATTTACGACTGCACCAAATCTGCTGCTTGCGCTTATAGAAGGAGGTCACGTTCGGGATGTGCATCGCGCAATTATTCGCATCCTACACGCGAAGTGCTTACCACATATTCGCGAGCGCATTGCAGAATTCTTGAGCGATGTTCTTACAGCAGAGGTGCCGAACGGCAATTGGGTGAATCATCTACGCGCTTTGTTGTATTTGGGCGCAGATGGTTGGGAAGCACTCACTCCGCTCTGCAGGCTGCGACTTGAGAACGCGATTGTCAAGGACACGCTCAATGGCAGGGTTGATCTCTTTAGTCCAGTTCGGGTACGCGGAGGTTCTCTCGGTACATGGGCGAACTCACTTTACCCTCGATTCAGAAACCGAGACGCATTGGTCGGCGCACTTGTTGGTCTACTGGAACAAAACTGGTACACTCAAAATTACGTCGCTGACTATTTCATGTCAGTGTTGCCGAAGATTGCCTCCACGGAGGGGCACCGAAGAGCACTGATCTCCGCTTTGCGATCGGCGGTGCAGAACGACGCTAAAGTTGTAAAGCAAAAGCTCACGGTTCTTCCGCAGGAGTGGCAGGATGCTGTAAGAGCAAGATAGGCGAAGAAATGTCTAACGAACCGTTGCTGCCGACGGGTCAGGTTGAGGAGGGCGGCTGGCTCACTTCGTTCGCCTGCCGCATTGTTGTAACTGCCCGCGGCAGAACTTTGCGTTATAGCGCGGACACTTTTCTTGGTGGGCCCGGCGTGGCGTCGTGCTCCGGTGCGCGAGGGTCAGCGGCGAGTTCGTCGTGACTTCCCCGGGGGCGGGTTGGTCCCGGCGCGAGATGGCCCACGGAGGTCCCTGCGGCGGCGGTCCGACTCTACGGCGGGCGACGGCGGGAGGGCCCGGTCCGTCTCGGCCGCCGGCTCGCGCGGGGGCCACTCGCTCAAGGAGTCCGCGTATAACGAGCCGCTGCTGTTGACGGCGCACCTCTATTCGGTCGCGCGCTGCGCGCGCATTCTATGAGATGCGCCGCAACAGAGCGACATGGCGTTAGACATACTAAATCTATGAAAACCTCACTTACGCAAGAGCAAGCGTTCCTTGGCGAGATCGGACGCCAGATCCGATTCGCAATGCAAGCTGTGGAGCAAATGAACACTGCATTGCGAGATGAAAACGCCAGACCGGTCAATCACGGTATGTATTGGCCCGCTCTACAAGACTTTGTGCTTGCCGCTGCGCAGATCTCTAAAATGTTGTGGCCAAACGTCAGCAGCGGTTCAGCTATCGAACGCACTGACCGCGCCAATAGGGGCATCCGACTCCGGGAGTTGTTAGACGTTGCAGACGACAGTGCGCTCCTATCGCGGAAATGTCGCAACCACCTTGAACACTTCGACGAGAGGATAGATGTGTGGCTCGGGCCCTCCACCCCAGGGCACTGGGCTGATTTCAACGTCTTCAGCGGGATTGGTGACGATTCTCCGGCGCTGAAGGGACAAATTCGGGCGTTAAATCTCAGTATGGGTTCGCCAGTCGTTTTCGGCGAAGCATTTCAGTTACAGCCGATCATCAACGAACTGGGCGAAGTTTGGCAGCGACTTCCTGCGGCGTTGAAGAAATCTCGAGAAGACCACAAAGCCTAGGGGTCGTGCCGACGTCTAACGGGGCGTTGCTGCCGACAGCGCGCTTCGGTGTGCGGCAGGCGGGCGCCATGCTGGCGCATGTCGCCCGTCCGGCCGCCTTCTATTGGAGGCGCTGCAGCAGAACGCTGGGCGTTATACCGATACCGAAGCGTGAGGTGATGCGAGCATGAGTGATCTGAGCGAACAGCGTCTCGTTGACTACACCAAGGCATCAAAGGATGCGTGCGCTGTCCTCAGCGTGCTACACGGACTGGAGATATCTGGCCTCGACCTTCAGAATGCGCTGACCGAAGTACTGGAGATCCCCGAGAACACGCCTTCTGCGATCCTCGACAAGGGTCTCACCGCATCCCAGATAGTTGAGCACCTTCGGTCATTCAACTTCAAGAAGTTCCATCCAGAGATTCTCGCCGAGTTTACCGAGAACGAGCCGTTGGTTCCCGAAGACATTCCACGTCACCTGACCGAGCAAACCGTTCGAGTAAAGGGCGAAGCTTGGCGTGTTCACAAGAACGATGCCGATTCGTTTCCTTCGAACCCACATGCTCACAACTATGAAACCCGCGTGAAGCTGCATCTCGGCAGCGGCGAGATGTTTGATCACAATCGGAAATCCATCGGCACGATCGGTTGTAAGAAGCTTGTCCGAATCCGCAGTGGTCTGAACGGCTTGGTGCTCCCGCCAAGCGACTGCGATTGATCAGGAAGCAGCACGGCTCTCTGCACAAGTGACGCCTCCTTCATACCAGCCCTTCACTCAGCTCTCGGCTCCCGCAGCGTGTGACGGTATAACGATGCTTGCTGCAGTCGGGCGAACGGTCGGAAGCGCGCTGCGCGCGCATTTCGTTTGAGCGCCCGCTGCAGAAGCGGGCGTTAGCCTGACCAATCTCGTTGTTGTGCCGTTACTCCGCACCCGTTCGGACCTCATGGGGAGTCTCTATGCCCATCGTGTTGACCTTTGACCTCGATACCACCAAGATCGAGAACACCGACTATGGTCGACTGCAGTCCATGTTCGAGCGTTTCGGTTGGCAGAATCTTGGTGGCACGGCGTATCGATACCCACGGCTTGGAACGACTGACCAGCCGGTCGAAGATTGGCTGAATCACGTCGCGCCGGCCTTGATGATGTTTCGTGCATATTGCGCCAAGCGCGACGCGTTGAAGGCATGCACGCTGGATGTCCAAAGCTCATCCGGATACGATCCTGAGGCGGCCTTCGGTCGCAACGCGCTCAAAGCGAACTCGTCGGAGTTCAAATGGTATTCCCCAACGAGTCTTCAATTCGGCGAGAAGAATCTGAAGGACTGGCTCGACAACGTAGAGTTCCCCTACTAGCGAAGATGGTCTTTGCCTTCAGGATTCATCGGAGGGTACATGGAGTGGGTCTGGACGCGGGGCGGTGAATCGTTTGGCTACTTCGAGGACAACGACCTTGCCTGGCCACTTTCGGTGACCACTCGTGGCTGAATGAAGGGCGAAGGATCTCCGCGCGGCAGGCTAACGTTGCTTGCTGCTGACGGGCGAGCTATGGTAGGCGCGCACTGTGTGCACGCTCTATTAGGTTCGCCCGCAGCAGAAGCTGGGCGTTAGCTGGTCCAGGCGGTCGCATAACGCTTGACGTTATTATCGCCGAGCGTTACGATATCTTCATGATCGCCAGTTTCGCCGATCGCGATAGTGAGCGGCTTTTTGATCGCCAGCCTGTGCGGCGGTTTCCGCCCTCGTTGCGGGGCGTGATGCTCCGCAAACTACTGGTGCTCGATGCTGCGGTCGCGCTCGAGGAACTGCGGGTACCGCCCGGGAATCGCTTGGAGAAGCTCAAGGGCGATCGGGCGGGGCAGCACAGCATTCGCGTCAACCAACAGTGGCGAGTCTGCTTCCGCTGGAAGGACGGCGCGGCGCACGACGTCGAGATCGTGGACTATCACTGAGCCTCATATGACACCCAAGCTCGCTCCTATCCACCCTGGCGAGATCCTGCTGGCGGAGTTCCTCGAGCCGCTCGCCCTCTCGCAATACCGGCTAGCACAGGACCTGTCGGTGCCGCCGCGCCGCATCAACGAGATCGTGCATGGCAAGCGCGCCATTACGGCGGATACCGCGCTGCGTCTGGGCCGCTATTTCGGCACCTCCGCGCAGTTTTGGCTCAACCTACAGACCCGGTTTGATCTGGAAGTCGAGCGTGATCGTCTCGGTTCGCGCCTCGGCACGGAAGTCGCGGTGTACTCGGCGGCCAGCTAACGTGGCTTGCTGCCGACGGGCGAGCTATGGTAGGTGCGCGCTGCGCGCGCACTTTATCTGATTCGCCCGCAGCAGAAGCGGGGCGTTAGCCTGACAACCAGCATCTACGGAGACATCTCGCTGAGTCCAAGGCTGTACCGCCTCTCATGGCGCCGACCAGGAATCGCGTTGCGTCTCGACTCGTGTCGCCCGTGGGCGTGGGCGATATACTGGGGTTTATCCGCGCACGGGCTTTCATCGACTGTCCACGATGGATCATGACGAAACTCAGCGTGAACCTGAACAAAGTGGCCCTGTTGCGGAACTCTCGCGCCATCGGCATTCCAAGCGTCGTCCACGCGGCTGAGCTATGCCTTGCCGCCGGCGCGCACGGCATCACGGTGCATCCTCGCCCTGACGAGCGCCACATCAGGCGATCCGATGTCCAGGACCTGGGGGCCCTGCTGCGTGCGCACCCCGCCATCGAGTACAACATCGAAGGCAACCCCTTCCCAGATTCATGGCGTTAGTCGCCGAAGTGCGCCCACATCAGGTCACCCTGGTTCCCGACGCTCCGGACGCGGTGACGTCCGATCAGGGCTGGTGTCTTGCCGATTCGGCCGGACGGCTCGCGCCGCTAATTGCCGAGGTTGTGCGCGGCGGAACGCGAGTGAGTCTGTTCATGGATATCACGAGCGACGAGTGGACGCTCGCGAGGGAGCTTGGTGCCGACAGAGTCGAGCTCTACACCGAGCCGTATGCGGCCGCGCATGCTCGGGGCGACGCGTCGGCCGTACTCAGACAGTGCATCGCTGCCGCTGAGGCAGCGCAACGCGCCGGCCTTGGCGTGAATGCCGGACACGATCTCAATCTTCAGAACCTTCCAGCGTTCCGACGGGTTCCCAACGTGCTCGAGGTTTCAATTGGCCACGCGTTGATCGTCGATGCTCTCGAACGCGGGTTGGCGGGAGCAGTGCGCGCGTACCTCGACGCGCTCCAATGAACCGACGCGGCATCTACTCGCCTCGTTCGGTCCTGCGCTTGTAAGACGTGACATTCACCCGGTCTAGTTCCGTGCGCAGCAGGCTAACGAACGTTGCAGCTGACAAAGGATCGCTATTGATGTGTGCGGGCTTCGCCCGCACTCTTATTTGAATCCTTTGCAGCTGAACTCGGGCGTTAGCGAGTCATACTTTTCCGACGACGTCGAGAGGATCCCCAATGGATGAGAAATTGGTGTGTTTGAACCGGCTGACGCAGGCACGGCAGGATCTGGCGGAGATCTCCGCGCGCGTCGCGGCGCTGGCGGCGCGGATCCCCGAGCCGGTGGCCAGCGTGGCGGAGGCCCTCGCGAGTTTGACTCCTGAACAGCAGGAGGTCTTGTGGTTTCATCGGACGGAAGCCCTTGCCGTAATTGCGCAGCAGATCGTCGAGGAGCAGCATCAGTGGCAGCAACTCACCGCGCAGTACCAGCATGCCATGGTGGAATGGCAGCAACTGGTTGAGCGCGGTGACTGGACTTGTATGTCCGACCTGGGGTCGAGGCTGAACGACCGCCGTAATGAACTGAGTCAGCGCCGAACGGCGTTGCGAGAGTTGGAGGTGCTATATGAGGAACTGTGGGCGGCTCCTGATTCGACCGATCCATCGATGACTGCTCGCTAACGGACCGCTGCTGTCGACGGGGCGGGCTTCAGTGGGCGGCTGGCTCGCTGCGCTCGCCTGCCGCATTGTTATAGGAGCCCCGCGGCAGAGCGCTGGGCGTTAGGCGTCGCTAGCCTTCGAGAGGGGTGCCGCCGCGTGGCCCTTGAGATTCGGCTTTCATTCGGCTAGAATCCGGGGCCCTCCTACGGAGATCCCGATGAACGACATGAATCGCAAAGCTCCTGTCTTCCCGATGTGCAAAGTCGCGGAGTACTCGGTTTCAGCGAGTTCAACTCGGCGGCGGTCATTGGTTCGAGCGCAGATCAAGCAGGTCTTAGATGACTCTGAGAAGCGCCGCTGGTGGTATGTCGAAGCGAAGACGGAGATCCGAAAGTACCTGCGGCTGCCACTGACTACTCGCCGCGATCTGAGCGCAGGCGCGAATCGACTCCGAGATTCGGCGGCTTCCGAAGCGAAGAAGTCCAAGCAGGATTCCCTGCTGGCTTCTGCCCGCGCGATTGAGGCTTTCTCACCGATCGCGGATTCAGTTCGGTCGGACAAGGTCATCGCTTCGGCGGGGCAGCGCGAGGGCGCTCGAATTCATCGCGGCAACGTCCAGATCGTGGTAGCTCCCGACCTCCTGCTCCTTGAGCGTGGTACCGAGAGAGTCGTCGGTGCGATCAAGCTGCACGCCTCTCAAGAGTTCAAGCTTAGCAGCGAGGCCCTACTAAACGCATCGTCGATTCTCTACACGTATCTCGGCGAGCACGGGGATCACCCCGTCAAGACGCACTGCAGAGTTGTGGACTTGTTTGCTCCTGCGTTCGAGGCCGCACCCGCCAGCCTTAAACGTCGCATGCAGGCAGTTGAAGCGGCGTGCCAGGAAATTGAAGGGTGGTGGGATGCGATGTACGACGAAATCCGACTGGAAATGGAAGCCAAGCGGCGCCGGGCAGAGTAGCGCACTCAGTGAGCGCGGCGAACCGCGACGCCTAACCCTGCGTTGCTCTTGACAGGGCCGCTATTGATGGCTCCCTGTTCGCTACGCTCACTGGTCGCATTTGATTGAAAGGCCCTGCAAGAGAACGCGAGCGTTAGGCCTCATGGAGGGGTCATGTATCAAACCATCAAAAAGAGCGCCTTCTCCAAGGCGCGAAGACTGATTGATAGCGGAAGTGACGAAGACCTCACCTACGCCTGTCTCGAACTTCGCTTCGTCCTTGAGGCGCTAACATACGCAAAACTCCAAACATTTTCCGATAGAATTCCACCGTCCGTCCTGGCGGTCTGGCAGCCACCTCAGGCAATGAAGGCGTTGTCAGAATTTGAGCCCGACGCGAACAGACCAGTGATCGTGCGCTTTGCGCCGGAGACTCCCGACGGTCAGCTTGCGGCGCCGCTAACGGTTCTCGGAGAGAGAAAAGTCATTCCACTCGCTCGCCTACGAAAGATCTATAACTCTATTGGGAGCTATCTTCACGTAGCGACACCCACGGTGAACGGCGTGACGCACGTTGACTACGTAATGCTTCGGAGGAAGTTGGCGGACTTTGTAGCCGAACTACAACCAGTTGTCGACAGTACATTTGAATCGACTCTTGCGACCATCATCAGCTTTCCATGCAAGAGGTGCAAGTCGGTCGTAGTTCGCAACGAGAAGTCCGCGCGCAGCCTGCGTCGCGCTGATTGCCTGAATCCTGCCTGTGGTGCGCAGTATCATTTGGATGAGGTCGATGGTGGCTTCATTCCGAAACTCATGGCGTCGGACTTTCAGTGCGTCGCCTGCGGAGCATCCACCACCGTAGAAAACCGGCATCTTGATA
The DNA here is from genome assembly GCF_037190085.1 of Gemmatimonas aurantiaca. Taxonomy (NCBI): domain Bacteria; kingdom Pseudomonadati; phylum Gemmatimonadota; class Gemmatimonadia; order Gemmatimonadales; family Gemmatimonadaceae; genus Gemmatimonas; species Gemmatimonas aurantiaca. The sequence continues at coordinate 143,929 of NZ_JBBCJO010000006.1, read as the reverse complement.
TCGGTTTTGAGTTCGACTGCAGCGCATGCAAGATCAAGCATCGGATTGTTGGGCGTCAGTGGCAGTATGGTGCTGAAGTTGAAGAAAAGTCGTCGCCCTCGACTGAGGCCTAACCTTGCGTTGGTACTGTCGGGGCCTTCAAGGATTGCGACCTTGCTCGCTGCGCTCGCTGGTCGCATCCTGTTGAAGGGCCCCGCAGTACAACGCGAGCGTTAGCCAGAGTTCAGTATTCCCCCGACTTCTCGCAAGGAACAAACAACCATGGCAAAACAGAACCTCACTCCTCTCGACAAGGTTGCATACCTCGCAGTGCCAAGCGGCATCGGCGACCGGAACACAGTCTCGAATGGGCCTGACAACGGTGCCAACAACAACGTCGCAGCTCGTTTCTGGCAGTGCAAGCGCCACGGCTCCACCTCTCACGCGGTCGACAATCTGCTCATTCCCGTAGCTCTGACCATCGCACCGGACCTCCCTGAGCTTGAGAAGGGGACGGGCGCATGCAACATTGGCGGGCACGGCAGCGAAGGCCTTCTGGAGACAGGCGCTGGGCAGTCGGGGCCATTTGACACCAACAAGTACATTCTCGGGTGGAACGAGTATTCTTGGGGTCCCCAACTGGAGAGGTTGAAGTCTTCGCCGTCCCCATTGATGTCGATCTGGGCTTGCAACACAGGAGCTGGCGAAGACGGCGCGGATCTGCTTTATGCGATGGCCAAGCGTTTTGGTAGAGCTGTGAAGGCTGGCACAGGGTTGCTCTTCAGCAACAGTTCGAATGTCTGGTGGCAGAACGGCAATCAGTTCCAAGTCGCTACCCCGAACAATCGACCGACTCCCATCCCCGCTCCGCCGCACCCGCTCACAATGGACAACGATCTGACGTTTCTGGTCTCATCGACCGTCTATGCCGTCGACCAGCTGGCTGAAGTGACAGTCGGCGTCTCGACGTTTGGTGCGCGCGCACCAGCAAAGCGTCTCGTTGGTAACGATGCTCAACTCTTTGTCGGACAGCTCTTCGTCGGCGCGCCCATCGACTTCGACGCCGAGGTCATGGGGATGGTCACGGCCCAGATGTCGCTTCGCTTTGATGACGATGCCGTGGCGAATCTTGAGATCTACAACGACCGTATCGCGGTCGACCGCGCTGCCAAGCAGGCGATCTACCTTCGAAACGGCTTCAGGCTGGCGATCGCCACACTGTAGGCAGAGGCAGCCACCCTGGCTAACAAGGCGTTGCAGCGGACGGCGCTTCGCGCCGCCGCTGAACGCCAGTACGTTAGACGGCAACCACGTTGGTTTACGGGATACACATTGTCGACGTTTTTCGAACCATGGCCTATCACAGCGCTTCGGGGACGATTGGTCACGGACCAAACGTTGCGGACCCTTTGTCGGCCGCGAGTGACCGGCGGTCGATTCGACGTTCGCGAACACCTTCTAGAGAGGCTCATGCGTGACGTCGTTCGTGATCAATTGGTGGTTGACGGATTGATCGAGCGAGCGGAGCTTCGTCAGACGCTAGGTATATCGACTCAAGCGTTTCCTGCCAGAAGTCGACCGGATCTCGTTGTTCAACGTGGAGATCGCTTTCATATTCTCGAAGTGAAGTCGAGCAAGGCGGACGATCGCCGCTCGCAATGCGTGCTTGGCAAGCCGTTTCGTGTGCACCTCGAGAATCGCGGGCATACGGGACCGGCACCTTGGGAAGTCGAACAGGATCTCATCAAGCTCGAACTTTTCGCGGAGTTGTCTCCGGCTGTGGAGAGTTGCATGTTCCTGATGGTTGATGCGTATGTCGGCAGCGGGCCGTGGTGGTCTGATGTGTTTTCCAGTGTCGAGCTATTTCGCACGACGATGCGGACGCAGTTTGTGAAGGAGTCGGCGGCGCGTTTTCTCGCGAACACGGTCGTTGAGCCAATCGTATCGGCAGATTGTAAGGCTCGGCTAATCATGTGCGAGGTGGTGAACCGTCGCCAATCGCATGCCGTCTAACGACGCGTTGCTGCCGGCGGCGGCGCCATAAGGAAGCGGCCTTGCTCGCTCCGCTCGCGGGCCGCACCTTATGGCAGCGCCGCCGCGGCAGAACGCTGGGCGTTAGGCAGACAACAACGGAGTCCGGTTGGACAATATCTTCCTCGCCATACTGCCGTTGATCGGGATCGTCGTTGGTGCGGCGCTTCAATTCCGACTTGGTCGGCGGTCAGAACACCAGAAGCAGCAGGATAACTTACGATCGCAAGCGTACGTCGACTACCTAAAGGCGCTTGCAGCATCAGCGCATCTGCGATCAGACGAAGAACTCCGCGACGTATATCGCGATGGAGCGGACGCGAAAGCTCGGATCGCAGTCTACGGGAGCGCCGAAGTTATCCGCGCTCTCGTTCACTTCGAAAGAGTCGGTGCGGCAGTTAGGTCCGGGCCATCCGCGGATGCGCTGGCCACTGTAGTGTCGAAAATGCGATCGAAGGTTGACGATGTTTCGGTCCAAGACCTTCGCGTTCTGCTGGTTGGTCCTGAAGAAGCGGAGCAGAAAGCTGTTGGCTTGCCAGAGCGTGCGAGAATAGCGTAAGTGGTGTAACGAGGCACCGGACGAGTGGTGTATGGTTGCCAGCAGCAGTTGTGTTTCGCTACGGCTGCCTAACGGCGCGTTGCTGCCGACAGCGCAATGCGGTGTGCGGCAGGCGGGCGCCGCGCTGGCGCACGTCGCCCGTCCCGCCGCATCTTGTTGGAGGCGCTGAAGCAGAACGCTGGGGCGTTAGCCAGATACCCACCATCCTACTCAGGTTTCGATGCTACTCGACGATTCCCCGCCGACGCGTAACCTGTTGCAAACCAGCGAAGACGACAGGCTTTGGCGAGTCTTTCCATCCGATAGAGCACTGCAGCTCTTCAGCGAACGGAAGAACGTTCTGGTGGCACCGCGAAAGTGGGATGATCCGTTCGAGAACTTCCTCTCGCGCTGCCGCGTGCAAATAGGCGAAGATCAATTCGCTACGCTCGCGGGTCTAACGCATCGCTTCTATGGCCAGTGCTGGTGCCATAGCGAACCTGAGACCGATGCGACTTGGCGCATTTACGCGCCAGGAAAGGTGCGTGGTATGCGCCTCAAGGTGCGAGCAGGAGCACTTTTTGACACGATCTATCGAGCAGACTCACAACTCTCCGCGATTCAATGCTTTCTGGGTCGAGTTGAGTACCAGAAGGAAGACTCCATTCATCAATGGCTATCGAAGCTAAACGTCGGAGCACAGCTTTTGACGTCAGATGGCCTAGCGATTGCGAAGACGCTGCTACTCAAGCGCACTCAGTTCTCACATGAGATGGAAACGCGACTGCTTTTCGATCGCCATACGGGAAAGCAAGGTTGCAGTGACATTTTCAAGTTTGACTGCGATCCGAACGAGCTGGTGGAACACATACTTCTTGATCCCCGCTGGTCGAAAGAGGAAGCTCAGGTAGCAACACAGCAGTTACGGTGCGTCGGCTATCAGGGGACTATCGAGCACTCCACTCTATACTCGGTTCCGCAGTTCGCGGACCTTGCCCCGCTTGCTGGCTAATGTTGCTTGCTGCTGGCGGGCGAGTTTATAGAAGCAGCGGCTGCGCCGCTGCATTTTATGGGTTCGCCCGCAGCAGAAGCTGGGCGTTAGACGGCATTCAGCACTTTCTCAATGACTCACTCTCGGAATCCGACAGACGCCATTCCGGCTCTCGTAGGCGATGCAAATTGGCAGTTCATGATCCTGCTCGACTACGTGTGGAAGACTCCGCAGCTCATCGACACGCTCAAGCGGATCGAATCACGGAAACTGGCTGCGTACTTCCCCACCGCCTCAAAAACTCGCGCGCTACGGATTGGGCTCGAGTCCGAGAGTCTTGACTCTGCATTTCCACACTATCAAGCCGTAAGCAATCTCTTTGTGGCTCTCTCGCTGTTGGAGGTGTTCACACTGCGGTTGGCGCGACTCGCGCTTGAGGACTCAAAGGAGCCAGTCTCGGCTAAGGGGCAGGGACTACAGCGATCGCTCAACACTCTCAGCAAGCTGGGAGTCAGTACTTCGCGGCAGGAACTTTGGCCACAGGTGAATGCAGCGTTGAAGATCAGACACTGTCAAATGCACGCAGGCGGACTCTTGAACGAGTCGCGTGACGCCGGAGCGCTACGGCAGATTGTTCGAACAAAGGCGTTTCTGCAGGCGGCGCACCGAAAGAGTGTGAGCAATGCCGAAGCATATGTCGTCGTTACTTCGTCGCAGCACGGCGATCAATTGCGGATATCCAACGAGTACTCGTGGATTGCGACGGCTTACGCGCGCGACTATTTCCTTGCGCTTTGCGTCGAAGTCCAGACGCGCCTGGCATCACACAGATTGCCGACACCGAGAAACGGTGAGGCAAGCACCGCTGCCGTCTAACCTTGCGTTGCTGCTGGCAGGGCCTTCAAGGATTGTGGCCTTGCTCCCTTCGGTCGCTGGCCACATCCTTTGGAAGGGCCCCGCAGCAGAACGCGAGCGTTAGGCATCTTCGACTACCATCGGCGCAAGGCAAACACCTGTGATCTCTGACGAATCCATTCACGTATTCGCGAATCGGGCTGACGGATTCTGTGCACTTGTGGACAGCGCGTTGCAGATGTCGCCCGAGAGTTTCCTGCACGAAGTCCATAGGCGGCTTCCGGTCCTCTATGCATCTGCACTGGCGCTGCCCGACGTGACAACTTTTGTCGATGATGCAAAGGACCATGACGAATCTGACGCGAATGACGTCGAACTCGACCTGGGCAATAGTCCTCGAACGCGGCCGGAGCCAGAACTCGAATCGACTTCCGAATTCATGACTCGGATGCGAGCCCTGACCACCCATCTGGGTCCTCGCGCCCGATATCGTGAAGTATTCGCACCGTATTCTGCAGAGTCGGAAACTCCCGTCACAGGAAACCTGGCAGACGACATCCTCAGCATCGCGCGCGACCTCCGCCGCGGATTGCTCCCGTGGCGGCGCGGCGAGATTGACGTCGCTGCATGGCGATGGCAGCTACATTTTGGAACGCATTGGGGCGAGCACGCGACGGGTGCATTGCGCGCTTTGCATGCGCTCGCATTCGATCATGACCTCGGCCCACCTCCGCGCCGAGAAGATGCCTAACGAGCGTTGCTGCAGTCAAAGGCAGGGCGGTAGGCTGTGTAACTGCGCAGGGCTCCGCCCTGCGCAGTTCACCGCTAATTTATGAGAGCCTTTGCCGCAGAACGCGGCGTTAGGTGTCACTCACGATTCATCAGAGGAACCATGCTGTCGATTCTAGGCAGTGGCGGATTCGCAGACATTATCGACTTGGGTGACGAAACGGTCGCTAAGGTCTACCGCCGCGCGAAGCATACTCATGATCCTGTCGAGGACTGGGAGGACCATGACTTCGTTACCGCTCGTCTCTTCGAGGCAGAGGTTCGCGCATACGAATCGATTCAGGATGACTCCGAGCTGGTTCGCTTCACTCCGAAATACTTCGGCCGCCTTGATCTAGCCGGACTCGATCTTGGCCCGTCCAGCACGGGCCAGCCGTACGTGCCAAGGTGCGCCTTTCGCATCGAGCGGCTGAGCGGACACGATGTGAAGGTGAGGGACGTCGCCGGGCCGCCTCGCGAAGAGATGGAAAACGTGCTCAAGCTGATCGCGGCAAGACTTCCGCGTATCGACGTACTGGATGCCTCGTGCTTCGTTCCAGGAGCGCGAGAAGCGTTTACGATCATTGACTTCGCGCTGTGGTCCGGGCACTCCAATGCGCAATTCTATCTATCGACGTATGGACGCCTCTCGCCCGAGTTACGCGCAGGGCTGACTGCTGGTGATCCGTGACACCTAACAAATCGTTGCAGCTGACGGAGCCGCGCATAGTCCTAGGCGGGCAACAAAAGTCATCCTCGCGGCTCCGCAGCTGAACTTCGGCGTTAGACGGTTGCACGAAACTTTCAGGGAGAGCGATGGTCGCCTCGCGGTATTCCCCTCCCGAATCGAGAAATGGTCTATACATGCCGACAAGCGCACACGAGCAACTAAAGGAGCACGACCTCGCGGCGTTCATGAGGTCACTTCAAGACCAGATGTCGAATGAGTACGCGCGGATTCAGTCCCGGGTTGGTGAAGATCCCGGCACTGCCGGTGACCAAGGAGAGGAAAACTGGGCGACCCTGCTACGCAACTGGCTTCCGGCGACCTATCCTGTTGTCACTAAGGGGCGAATTCTTGGTGCGAGCGGCGAGGCGAGTCCTCAGGTTGATGTGCTGGTTCTTCGCCCTGACTACCCACTTCACCTTCGCGACAAGAAGACATATCTCGCAGGAGGCGTCGTAGCTGCGTTCGAGTGCAAACTGACTCTGCGCCCTGCTCATCTGCCCAAGATTGTCGAGAGCTGTAAGAGTATTAAATCGATGTCTGAGACACGCACTGGCACGCCGTACCGAGAGCTGCAGCGTGAGATTGCCTTCGGTGTACTCGCCCACTCTCACACGTGGAGCGCCGGAGAGGACACAGCATACTTCCGACTTCTCGAGAGCTTGGAGAACGCGATCTTCGATAGGGTCGAGCATCCTTGGCAGATTCCCGACGTCGTTTGTGTCGCCGATCTCGTAACGTGCGTTGCCACTAAGTCTTTGGCCGTCTTTCCTCACGTCAACGATGATCACCGAGAGCTCTTCGAAGCAGACGACAGGGTAGGCGGTCCAGTGACCTGCTACATGATGAGTCGAAACCTCGACGCTACCCAACGTTCGCGAGGTGAAGTCATGAGTGCTCTCGTCGAACATCTTACCCGACTCATGGCGAAGGAAAACGCCGCGCTTCGCACGTACGCGACCTACTTTCAACGAAGTCTCTTTGTGGGTGGACTTGGTCGTTCAGTCGGCTGGTCATCCGACGCATTCTCCCCGCCAGTATTGGAGCGAATCCAGCGAGAGGGCTACTCGGACGACCTCTGGAGTGACTGGGCCGAGTACGTCGTATAGGCAGCTTGCCGTCTAACCTCGCGTTGGTGCCCGACGGCCGCCCGGTCGTCCGCCGTGTAACTCCGGCGCTGGCGCGCCTGCGTTCACGGCGTCCTATTCGAGGCGGCCGCGGCACAACGCTGGCGTTAGGTCGCAACGACAGACTTCTAGAGTCCCGTTCATGCCTGTTGTGAAGGTGGTTCCGGTCGTGCTGCGCCGACAGGGCGACCGATTTGAGGTGCTCGTGTTCGAGCATCCCCTCGCGGGCACCCAACTCGTGAAGGGCAACGTCGAAGCGGGCGAAGCGATCGCTGCGGCCGCCGCGCGCGAGCTGTTGGAGGAGTCAGGCGTCATCGGCGCGGTCTCCGTGCGTGAGCTCGGTGCCTGGCATCAGGGGCCCCCTGGTCAGGTGTGGCACTTCTGCGAAATGGCCACGTCATCGTTGCCCAACACGTGGGACCACGACACCGCCGACGACGGCGGCCACCGCTTCACCTTTTGGTGGCATCCCATCGCGGAGCGGGCGCCACCGAGTTGTTCGCGTATCTTTGTCGACGCGCTGGCATTCGTGCAGCAGCACGTGGCCGCCGACCTGGCGTCGTCGCTGCGGCCGTAGCCCGTACGCACGGTATCGCCTTCGTCTCTGGTGGAGCCCGCGTGGACCAGCCCTCGTTTTCTACCGCTCGCTTGATCATGCGCCCGTTCGCGCTCGCCGACGCGCCGGCCGTTCAGCGGCTCGCGGGCGCCGCGGCAGTCGCCGAGATGACGCTGAACATTCCGCATCCGTACGACGACGGCATGGCGGAGGCGTGGATCGCGACACTCGACGAGGCCTGGCGGGCCGGGACCGCGGTCACGTTCGCGATCACGACGGCAACGGACGGCCTGTGCGACACGGTCAGCCTGCGGATTACGCGCGTGCATGATCGCGGCGAGCTCGGCTACTGGATCGGCCAGCCCTTCTGGGGCCGAGGATATGCGACGGAGGCGGTCCGCGCGGTGCTCGCGTTCGCATTTGACACGCTCGCGCTCCATCGCGTCCAAGCCTCGCATCTGCCGCGCAATCCGGCGTCCGGTCGCGTGATGCAGAAGGTGGGGATGGAGCGCGAGGGCCTCCATCGGGGGCGCTATCGAAAAGGGGCGATCTACGAAGATGTGGAGGAGTACGCGATCCTGCGGTCCGATTGGGATGCGCGTGTCGACTAGCAGGTCCGTGCGGGCGGTGCGACCGAACCTCGCGTTGGTGCCCGACGGCCGCCCGGTCGTCCGCCGTGTAACTCCGGCGGTGGCGCGCCTGCGTTCACGGCGTCCTATTCGGGGCGGCCCCGGCACAACGCTGGCGTTAGGCGGACGCGCCACATCTTCGGCGCTGACGCTGTTTGGTCCCGTCCCAAACTGCCTGCCTACCTGCCGCGGCGGCGTATCTGATTACCCGAACACGACACGGCTACCTGCATCTAGCGGATGAAAGGAAAACATGAAAGGCAATCAAACTCCAAATTACGGCCAGGATGCCCCGGTAGCGGTGCGCAACATGCTCATCGTCGCGGCGTTGGGAATGATCTCGCTGATCACGCGGCTACTTGGTGAATGGTCCCGGCAGGATGCTATTGCGGTGATCGCCCGGCCATTGATGTTGGTCGGCTTGGGCTTCGGCGCCATGGCGTTGTGGATGATTTACGACAGCAAGATCGGGAAGATACGCGAGCGAGAAACATATCTGGACAAGATCAACTGGGACGGACATGAGCGTGTGCTGGATGTGGGGTGCGGGCTGGGATTGTTTCTCATCGGTGCAGCCAAACGTCTCTCAACCAGCTGCGCCGTCGGCATCGACAAATGGCAGCAGGAAGATCTCAGCGGCAACAACGCCGAGGGCACGTTACGCAACGCAGTGATCGAAGGCGTCTCAGATAAAGTCGAGGTGCAAACCGGAGACGCGCGAAAACTTCCCTTCCCTGACGCCAGCTTTGACGTGGTTCTGTCGAGCATGGCGCTGCACAACATTTATAACGCCGGCGAGCGTCGGATCGCCGTGCTCGAGATCGCGCGCGTATTGGCGCCTGGCGGGCGCGTGCTCATCGTCGACGCGCGGCACACATCGACATACGCCGCCACGTTGCGTGATGCCGGCTTAACGGATGCGCGCTGCGTGCAAGGGGTGTTCTCGTATCTGCTAACGCTGATCACGTTCGGCTCGGTAGGATGGGGCTATGTGATCTGCAGCAAGGCAATCGAAAAAAAATCGCCGGGCGCCGCCTAACAATTCGTTCAAGCCGACGCCGCTTCGTGGCACGGTTTTGGGCTTTACGCTACGCTAGCCCAAAATCCGCGCCACTCCGCTGCGCGGCTTAACTCAGGCGTTATGTAGTGACTTGGGCTTCGCAGTCACGTCGAACGGACATCCGAGTTCGTTGAAGAACTGGGGTGACTGGTGATGCCAGGGTCGCGCGCCGCCGGATCAAGACTGCAATCGCGGAGCCTGCGCACGGCGGGCCCGCGCGGGCCACGCGCAATGAGCGAGGCGCCCGGGGCGCCGCCGAGCGCGACGTCGGCGAGAGGCGGCGATTGGCCATGAGCGACGGCAATGGCGCGCCGTGTCCTTGGCCGACAGGCAGATCGAGTTGGCAGCGATGTCGGCTGACGTACTCGCCGGCAGTCGCCGGCGCCCACACTTCCGCGAACCCTGACCGCGTCCGCGCATCGTTCGGGTCGAGCGGACCGCGCGCTGGAAGGTGTCAATGCCCGGATCATACCGTCGGTGGTGCGCAGTTCCGGCGAGACTGCAAGTATGTCGGGTCATACACCGCAGCGCCTGCTACAGGCCTCCTGGCTTGTCGGCTGCCGGCGCCGACCGCGTGGCGAGCGGTGCCAGGGGAGCGAGCGTCGACTCGAGCGGGCGCAGCGGAGCCAGCTCCGCGTCGATGGGAGCGAGGCGCGACTTCTGAGCGACGAGCGAGGCGGGCTTCAGGGCAAGCCAAGGGGCTGCGACGCTCGCGAGGGCAATGGCGCAGACCGTGAGCAGCGTCGACGTGCGGCGCAGATGGGAGGGCGTGGTGTCGTTCCCGGCGAGAATACGGTCGATGCGGCAGGCGAGCGTCCCCCGACGCGAGATCCCCAGCGACAGGCGCGGCGCCGAGACGCGGGAGAAAGTCAGCAGCATCTCCGCGTAGCCGATCGCGTCCGGATGCGAGGCGAGGACTGCATCGTCGCTCCTTTGCTCCGCGAGCAGGGCGAGACGTCGCTCCATCCACCACGCCAACGGGTTCGCCCAGCACGCGCCGCGGTAGACGCGCGCGAGGAGCATCCACGCGAAGTCGCCGTGGCGCACATGAGCACGCTCGTGGGCGAGGACACGCTCGAGCACCTCCGTGCTCCAATGCTCCCATCCGTGCGGCAGCAGAACGCCCCGCGCGATGGCTGATGGACCCGCAACCTCCACACTGCACCGCACGGCGATCCCGTCCGCCGACAGCGCCGGAATCCGCGCCGCGCCGCGCCACACGCGCGTCACCGCGAACAAGCCGAGCCCCACCCGCGACAGCAGCACCAAAGTGACCGCGACGTACCCGATCACCACACCCTCCGTCGCGCCGCGAGCCACCGTTGCATGGGTCGGCACCAGCGCGGGCGGGAGCGCGATACCGGATGTCACGGCGGGCATCGCCGCGCGCAGGGCGGGAAGCAGCAGCGGCATACAGGCGGATGCGAGCAGAACGGCTCGCCACACCGCCAACTCGCGCGCCGGATCGCGGACGCGCAGCAGGCGCAGGAGCAGCCACGCGCCGGCGCCCAGCACACCGGAGCGCAGCATCGACTCTGCCAGCAGGAGCGTCATCTCGTTCGTTCCCGCGCCCGCGCGACCTGCTCAGCCAGCTGATTCAATTCGTCCGGCGTGAGCCGCTCGTCGTCCACCAGTCCCACCAGCAGGTCGGCGAGAGAGCCGCGATAGATCCTCGCTGCGATCCCACGCACGCTCCGCTCCGCCACCTCCGCCGCCGGCACGGCCGGACGAAAGACGTACGTGCGTCCATCCACGCGGTGCTGCACGTACCCCTTCTCTTCCAGCCGCCGAAGCACCGTGCGGACGGTCGACTCCTTCAGCGGCCGCTCCAAGCGCGCGCGCAGCTCCTCGGCCGTAGCGGAGGTGTGTCGCCACACCAGCTGCATCACCGCGTCTTCCAGTTCACCGAGCGGTGGCAGCTCCTTCTTTGGGGGCGTCATATGCTACAATTTGTAGCACTTCTGTACACGGGTCAAGCCGCGCCCGCTCAGTCGGCGCTGCGCGAGGGTTGACCGGGACAGGGGTGTATGCTACATAATGTAGCACTACCAACCGTAGCGGTAAGATTGCGACCCCTGAATCGTCTTCGTCACTCGGAGCGAAGAGCATGAATCGACTAGCCTGCTGGATTTCGATCGCCGTGCTCGCCATGTGCGGCCTCGGCAACGCGTCGGAAGCGACGGCGCAAGCGCCCGGCTATCGCGCACGCTTGGACAGCCTCTTCACAGTGCTGGAGGTGCACGACCGGATGATGGGCACAGTGACCGTCCGTCGCGCGGGGCGCGTAGTGTATCAGCGGTCGCTTGGTGCGAGCGACAGCGCGCACAACGGATGGCGGCGCGCGGACGAGGCGACGATGTACCGCGTGGGCTCCGTGACCAAGCCGCTCACCGCCGCCATGATCTACCAACTCGTCGACGAAGGGCGGCTCACGCTGGATACGCGGCTGTCACGTTTCTTCCCCGCGCTGCCGGGGGCAGACGCCATCACCCTCCGCGACCTGCTCGGCCACACCAGCGGGCTGCACGAGTACGCCGTGGAGATGGACCCTGCAGTGCCACTGACCCGGGATTCGCTGCTGCGCAGAATCGCGGCGCGTCCGCCTCAGTTTGCTCCGGGGACAGCGCGAAGATACAGCAACAGCAACTACTTGCTGCTCGGCTACATCCTCGAGAATGTCACGGTGTCGAGCTACGCGGAGCAGTTGCGGCGTCGCATCGCGACGCGCGTGGGCCTGCGGCGCACGCGCGTGGGCGGCGCGGTTCGGCCGGAGCGCAACGAGGCACGCTCGTACTACTTTGCCGACGGGCACTGGGCTCTGCAGCCCGATCAGGCACCGGAGAACGCGGGTGGCGCCGGCGCGATCGTCTCCACCACGGCAGACCTGACGCGCTTTCTCGCCGCCCTGTTCGAGCGCGGCCTGATCAGTGCCGATGGCGTGCGGGAGATGACGAACGGATTCGTGGATGGCGAGCGGCGCAGCGGGAAAGGCCTCAGCCCCTTCTCCATCCCCGGTGCCGGGCGGAGGGGCTTCTCGCACGACGGATCGACGGGCGCGTTCACGGCGCTCGTGGGGTACGTGCCGGACGATTCGCTCGCGCTCGCGCTGACGATCAACGGGCACAACTACCCGCAGAACCGCATTTTCTTTCACGTCTGGGACATCCTCTACGGCGTCGCACGGCCGCTCCCCGGATTCACTCTTGTCCCACTGACGGAGGTCGCCGCGGCCGCCCTCCCCGGCGTCTATGCGGCAGACGCGTATGGGCTGACGATTACCGTGCGGCGCGTCGGTACGCGGCTGGAGGCGCAGACGGAGGGGCAGGCGCCGTTCCCCCTTGTCCACATCGGCCAGAACCGCTTCGTGCACGAGCACGAGGGTATCCTCATCGAGTTCGCCGAACCGATCGACGGCGTCGCGCCGGGCTTCACCCTCTTCCAGCAGCGCGTACAGATTCCGCTTGTCCGCCGCCGTCCCTGAGATCGCAGCGGCGGCGCGGTGGGGATCGCGATGGACACCTTGACCGCGGTCCTCACACTCGCCAGCCCAACGATGCTTGCTGTGGTCGAGCGGACCGACCATCATCGCAGCACGAAGCATCGGAAGGTCCGCTCGCAACAGAAGCTGGCGTTAGACCTCAGACTTACTCTCACGAGAGGTGACAGATCATGTTTCTGCCAATGTGGCTCATCCTGCTCGCTGCCCTGCTATTTGTCGGCCTCGCTATATGGACTGCCTTGCTTGTCACTGGCCGCAATCCACTTCCATTCCCGGACGTTGGCTCCCGCATCTTTGCCGCTTCATCCCCGGAAGCAAAGGCAGCAATAGTCGCGCTGCTGAAACAAGACGGGATTCGTGAGCGCTTCCGCTCTGACTCAAGCGACATACTTCGCTCCATCATGTGGGACGGCACCATCATTAATTACTCGCGCCCCGAGGTCGTGCAAAAGCTTGATTCTGCAACTTCCGGTATCGGCCTTGTTTCAAGCAACCCGGAGGCCAGCGCCAACCGAGCAGCGGAGTTCCTGCGCTCGCGCGGCTTCTCGGCGAGAGTCGTCACAGACGTTGACCCTGGCTTGCCTATTGCTTATGTCGTGACCAATGCAATGCCCGGCACAATCATCAACTATCGCAAGCATGTCATCCACTTGCCACGTCCACAGCCCGTTCCCAGTGACGCGAACTGAGGTCTGACAATTCATTCAAGCTGACGCCACTTCGTTGCGCGGCTCAATTCAGACGTTAGGTGAACGTATGCCGACAGATAGTCTACGACGTTGCCTGATTTGTCTGCAGCCTGGTCTTCTCCCAGATCCTGCTCCAGCCGGACTCACAAAATGGCGGTAGTGTAGAGGCTGGTCTCAAGGCCCGAGACCGGGCTGCGGAGGACAGCGGAGGTGGAGCCGCACACACTGCAACGGCGCATCGATCAGCTACCACGAGCCCTGAGGATCCAACGCGCCGGGAACGATTGAGCCGCTGGTTGATGCATACCCGGCGCGAAATCGATGACTCCAATCCCTGAGCGCGTCGATCGCCCGCATGCTCCGTGGTGGTGGACCGGGAGGGTTCCGTCGCGCCTTCAGCGGGAGACCGACCCCGCGCTCACCGCCGCGCGCCCGTCCACACCACGATACTGCCGCAGCCGCTGAAGATGTCCTGGAATTCCGGCGGGGCGAAGCCGGCCTGATACACCTCGACCGCCGCTACGAAGTCGGGCGGGAGGAAGCTGTCGAGCGCCTCGGTGCCGGGAATGCGCATACGGTCGACAAACACGGTGGGCACGCAACGGCCGTACGTGCCGCGCATCGTGATCACGCGATCTGCCCTGCCAGTCAGCTCGAGTCGCACACCGGGCACCCCGCGCAGCACGTCAGTGAAGCGAAATAGTAGCATCTCTTCCAGGTCGCCTGGCCCGAAGAAGCGCCCGAGTCCCGCGCGCCGCCGTTCCTCGAACGCGGCGAGATTCCGTCCGAGCGCCGTGCGCGCGGTCGCCGTGGCGCGCACCCGCACCGTGTCCATGGCCTGCGCGCGCACCAGCGCCACCACCTGTCCCACGGTGTCACCGGGCATGAGGTCCACCGGCTGCTGCCACGGTGCGTAGCCAAACGCCCGCACGTCGAGCGTCCATGTGCCGGTAGGCGCTTCCGTCAGCAGGAAACGCCCCGCGCTGTCGGTGCGCGTGTCGAGCCCCGTCGCACTCAGGCTCACCAAGGCGTTGACGAGCGGGCGCCCGTCGAGCGTCTGCACCGTGCCGCGCATGCCGCCGGCGCCACGCAGCACGATGTCCACGACGCCGCTGTCTTCTGGGGTCTGCGGGCCACTCGGCGTTGTCACCACCGTGTCCGCACGCCCCAGCACCAGGTCGCGCGGCACAATGCCGATGGCTGCCGTGTTGAACGTGGCCACGCCGCTCACTTCCTCGGCGCCCACCGCACGCAGCCGTACCGTCGTCTCGGTGGGCACGCCGCACACCACGTAGCGGCCGTTGTCGCCCACCGGCACATCAGTGGTCACGATGGTGCGTTCGACGCGTCCCGCCTCCAGGCGCAGGTCGAGCCACTGCGCCGTCACCTGTCCCGCGCTCAGGGGCAGGGTGCTGACCGATGACGTGGCACGCGGCGACGTCCGCGCCGGCACCGCGCGCCGCAACGTACCGAACAGGTAGCCGGTACCCGGTGCGGCCGCGCTTCCGCACACCCGCGACACGAGCGTGCGCGCCGACGGTACCGCCGCGTGTGCCGTCACACCGCGCCCGGCGCGCACCGTGAAAGGCACCATCACGCTCCCGACGCCCAGCGTATCGAGCCGCGCGTGACGCGCCGTGAGCACCCACGGCCCTGCCGCCAGGCTGTCCACCCGCGCGCGTCCGCGCGCATCGAGCGTGGCATCGTACACGCGTGTGGTGTCGAGCACCGACACGAGGCGCACGCTGGCGCCGGCGAGTGGCCGGCGCGTGATACTGTCCACGCTCGTGATGTCGACACGCCCCGGCCGAACGGCCGACGCGGACGCTTGCGCGTGCAGGCACGCGCCGCCCAGCGTGCCGGTACACGCGAAGAGCACGGCGATGGCGCGCGGAGCGCGGCGGTGCACCATGCGCGTCATCACTTGCGCTGCTCCACTGGAATTAGGAATTTGAATCGGGGCGGGTCGACGATCGGTCGAGTATACGACGCGATCACCGTCCGCGCGAGCACCGACTGGCGGGCGTGTGGGCCGTCCTCGGGTGACCGGCGCAGCGTCGGCGGACGGGCGTGGGGCGCGTGCCAGGCCCCGGCTCGCGGGGGCCCACATCGATGGCGGGCTCCGCGTGGTGACGTGGCCCTTGTCAGGGATGTGCACCAGCACGCGGGCCAGGAACTCGAGCGGGTCGGCGGTCTCGGTGCCCGCCGTCGGGCCGTAGGACTTGTCCGACGTACGTCACCGTCTTGGCGGCGCGGGCGTAGGTCAGCCGCTCGAGCGCGACGGGACTCCGGGCGCAGTAGCGCGCGAGGCGGGTGGCGAACGCGCGATCGCCCTCGGGGACCAAGGGCCCCGTGCCACACGGCGGTGTGCCCGTGGAACCCGGAATGCGGCCACGTCAGCATGCGCCCGCGTCCTGGTCTTCATCGAAGAGTTCGAGCCGCACGAACAACCGCAGCACGGCGCGGCGGAACGCCTCGGTCAACCGGGCGGTGTCCTGCACGGGCCATGTAACGAACGTCCCATCAGGCCGAAGGCCTCCGTCCGTGACGAGGAGGTGCAGGTGCGGGTGCCAGTTGGCCCGAGCGCCGTGCGTCTGCAAGCACGCCACGATACCCACCGCAAGGTCGCGCTCGCCCGTGAGCGTCCGGATGACGGCCGTGACGGTGCGGGCGGCGACGCGGGCGATCTCGCCGAGCAGACAGCGCCGATACAGACAGTAGGCGCGCGGCCGCTTGATGGCACCACCTGCCGGCGCGGCACCGGCGCGAGCAAGGTCGTGTCCAGCCACTGCGTCCAGATCGCTAACCGCTTGGCGTTGCAGCTTGGGCAGAAGTAGCGGGACTTGCAGGAGAACGCGAGCACGTACTCGTGTGGACAGTCGTGGCAGCGGATGCGGGCGAAGCCGTGCTCGAGTATGCCACATGCGAGGAACTTGTCGGCCACGTGCGCGACGACGGGGCGCCATGGGCCATACTCGCGCGCGAAGCGCTCGTCGTAGACCGTCTGCAGGCGGTGCAGGTGATCCGACACCAGTCGAGGGAGCGGCGACGCCTGCGCGCGTCGGGCATGCGCGCTCCGGGACCGAGGAGCGCCGAACATACTCGCGATCCTTCCGTTCAAAGAATTCTTCGACGCGCTCAACGCGGCGGAGCGGTCGGTGTTTTACATCCTGCTCGGCGCAGCCGCGGTGCTCGGCTTCGTGCTTGGCCGCCGCCGCAAATCCGACTCACGCGGGTTCAGGTCCTTCGGCGCATGGCGGTTCCCATCCTTCCAGAACTCCGGAGAGGAACTCGTATCGCGTGTGTTGCTCGGACACTTTCGCGCACCCGACTATCACCTCATGAATCACGTCACGCTACGCATGGACGACGGGACCACTCAGGTGGACCACATTCTCGTCTCGCGGTTCGGCGTGTTCGCGATCGAGACCAAAGACTACCACACCTGCTTGAGTGCGTTCCGCGCGACGCCATCAAGTCCGTTGTGGTGTGCTGCGGAAGCGCCGAGTTCAAGACCGATGTACCCGCGGGCGTCATGCACATCGACGAACTCGTTCCGTTCCTGCAGCGACATTCCGTGAAGCTCTTGCCTCTCAACCGCATGCAGTATGCAGTATGCAGTATGCAGTCGGTCGGCTCGAGACAGCCCGCCTGGCATTGAGCAGGCAGACGGATGTCGAGCACGTGGAGACCCTCCGGCGGCTTGGCCGCGACGTCGTATAACGACGCGTGCTGCCGATGACCGCCGGTGCGAATGGTGGGGCGGGATGCGGCGCGTCATCCGTTCGCAATCGCTGCGCCATACATCTCACCGCGCGACCCCCGAGTCGCTGAAGGTCGCTGGCCGAGCGGCGCTGCGACCGCCAACTTACGGAGCCGTCGCTGCTGGCATCTCCACCCCATCCTTCACACGAAGGCGGATATCGCGGGTCGCCGCGAAGTCTGCGAGCGGATCGGCGCCGAGGGCGAG
Source organism: Gemmatimonas aurantiaca (assembly GCF_037190085.1). NCBI lineage: Bacteria > Pseudomonadati > Gemmatimonadota > Gemmatimonadia > Gemmatimonadales > Gemmatimonadaceae > Gemmatimonas > Gemmatimonas aurantiaca. The sequence goes on along the minus strand of NZ_JBBCJO010000006.1, from coordinate 126,510 downwards.
GAAGCTGGCTTCGTAGCCAGGCCGGAGCTTTCCAAGCTTCCGCTTTGGGAACAGCGTACTCGCGCAGGCCGCGCCCCAGACATCGAGCAGTGCGGCATGGCTGAACACACCGAGTCCCTGCAGGTAGTCGATCTCGGCGGTGCTGGTCTGTCTCGTCTCGTCGCTTCCCGCCGCCAGCACGACTCCAGACTGTCGCAGGAGCCGGAGGTTCTCGATCTGTGCGGCGCGCATTGCGAGATAGTTGGTCGTGTCCCGCTTGCGCGCCGGACGCTCGATGAGCACCGCCGTCGTGATCACCCGCACGCCGCGTGCGGCGGCCAGGCGTGCGTCGGCCGCTGCGATGCGAGCCGGCGAGTCGTTCCCGGGGAGGTGAGCGATGACGTCCACGCCAGCCTCGACCGCGACGTGGAAGTCGTGTGCGCTCTCCACGTGAGCGAAGACCCGCAGTCCCTGTCGGTGCGCGCGTGCGACGATCGGCGGCACGAGCTTCGGATCGAGTCCCTTCTGCCCGAAGTAGGTCGTGTCGCGCTGACGTCGCGGAAAGTCCTCGGACCACAGCAGGAAGACCTTGATGCCGTCTGGCCGGAAGCCGACGATTTGCGGCCACTTCCGATTCAAGTCCGCGAGCGAGTCGACGACGAAGTACGAGTGATCCGCCAGCGACTCACGCGTGAAGCCCGGGTACAGCCCTCGTTCAAGCAGGGACTCGCGAAGACGGATGGGATGCCCGCCCGTGGCCGTCAGGCCGCCGTTCAAGAAAATCGCGTCGACGCTGCGGGCGTTGTTGTAGGTCTGACGAATCGGATCCGTCAGCGCCGGCAGGTTGGATAGCACCCCGACATAGAAGATGCCTTCGCGGAGGTATCGATCGATTGCTTCTTGGTTCCCGTCGGCACTGCCCAAGTTGTGGTTGTGCGCCTCGCAGAACGGCGGCACGAGGAAGGCACCGGACAGGTCCACGGTGCGGCTTGCCGTCGCCGGATCGGCGTCCACGAAACGCCCGCCTTCGACGACAAGCGCGCGCGCGACGAAAGTCGAGTCGTCGAGGACTCGCGCGTTGATGAAGGCGATGCGGTCGGTACTCGCGGCGCCCGTTCCATAAGCCGCGTAGGCGGCAGAGAGTGCAGCAAGCGCTATCGTAGCGGTTCTCAACGGTTCGCTCCTATTGAATCGACTCTCACGGAGGCTGGCAGCTGAAGCGACGAAGCCGCTACCGCGATTCGCCGAAGGCACGACGGGAAATTTCTGGGCAGCGGTACCCTGTGTGCTTCGACGGTCTGAACCCCGTAAAGGGTTTGCAGGTTCACCGGGCACATCCGATCGATGGGACGAACCGTCGTTCGAGCGCCATAAAGTTCTTCCCGAGCCGTATAGCGACGCTTGCTGCCGACAAGCGCGGAGGCGGTAGCGGTTGTGGGGCCACTACTCCACTTTGTGGAACGACTGCAGTGGCCCCACAACCGCATCTTATGGGAGCACTTGCAGCAGAAGCCCACGTTAGAGAGCGACAGGCATTCATTTCGGAGCGACCATGCGACGTGTATCGATTGTCCTCGGTGGCATTGGCGTATTTTTCTCGCTCGCGCGCGATGCCCGCGCTCAGGTCTCCGACCTCCGGGGGATCGCCTTCGTCGTCGATACGACCCCGGACGTGACGCCTGGAGGCCCTGGTCCAGTGAGGCCGCTGGGTATGCGAGTCACGTGGGCCGGAACGCGCGGGCGCATCGATATTCTCACGCGGTCCCCACGGCCTGTGATCAGGGTCGGAGATGTAACGGTCGGACCGTCACCGGCCGTGGCTGGTGATTACTACCTTTTCGATAGTACCGGTTTCGTCTTGGTCCGCTCAGCGGCCAGGCAGTTTTCGATACTGCAGATCGCCGACGCTGCGTTCAACTACGCAGGGCGGCGGGACGGCTGGCCAGCGTTCTTCCCGTTCGCACAGACGCGCGTAGACACTGTTTCTGCGGATTCGGTGACAACCACAGACCATGCCGAACACCGCATCTACTGGCACGTCGAGGTTGCGACGGACACGGTGTGTGCCGCGGGTGGATGTAGCGTCGAGGAGCTCGCGCGCGGTCGCACGACGATCGCCGATGTCCCAGTCGCCGAGCTGATCGTTGCTCGTTGGTTTGGCCCTGCGCAAGCTCTCGCTGAGATTCCAGGCGGTGTGTCGCGCTTGAGCGCCCAAACGATTCGGGTAACTACCGTGAGCCCTGTAACCGGCATTCATCGCATTCGCGACCTGCGCTCTACTTCTGTCGCCCGCGCTTCGCTTACGGTGCCTTTGGATTCTGTAGAAGCACCGTGTCCAGGCCTCCCCGCAAGTGCAGCAAACAGGGGCGTCGACCGCGATGCGAAGTGGCACTCGCTTCCGATAAGCCGCTGATCGTACCTCGAGTATCCGCTCGCCGCTCTCTAACGAACACTGCAGCTGACAGGGGCATTTCGGAGGTGCGCTGCCCGCACCATTGTCCGACTCCCTTGCAGCTGAGCTGGGGCGTTATGGTGACGTGACCAGGGATTGCTGTAGCCCGCTGGTCTCGCCATTTTTCCCCTCATGGTCGATAAATCGCCGACACTCGAATCCCTCACGGCCCAAGAGCGCATCACGCTCATCGGTCGCCTCTGGGATAGTCTCGACCCCGCCGTAGCGGCCCCGCTCTCGCCCGCACTCGCGGTCGAGCTCGATCGACGCGAGGCCGAAGCTGATGCGGACCCTGATGTCGGTATCCCGTGGACCGTGCTTCGCGACGAGCTCCGCGCCCGACTCCGCTAAGTGCCCGCGCTCGTCGTCCGGGGCCGCGCTCAAGCGGAGATTGACGACGCCTTCGAGTGGTATCGCGTTCGGTCGCCAGACGCGGCGGCCCACTTCCTCACGGCCGTCGATCGCGCGCTCGAAGAGATCGCGGCGGAGCCGGAGCGCTATCCCGTGGTGCGCGGGCGCTTGCGCCGTGTACTGCTGGCACGGTTCCCCTACGCGGTCTATTTCAAGATCTACCCGCGTACAATCAGCGTGGTTGGCGTGATCCACGGGAGTCGTCACCCGGACCACTGGCTCTCACGCGCTGCACCATAACGACGCTTGCTGCTGTCGGGCCTTTTCGGAAGCGCGCTCCGCGCGCATCGTATTGGAGCGTCCGCAGCAGAAGCTGGCGTTAAGCACCTAACAACAGCTGTGCTGAACGTGAACGTGCCCCGATTTCGTGGAGAGATGAAGCGCTCGGGCGTATCGCGCAGCGCTACCCTGGCGCGCGAGTAGACGCGTGCACGATGAGTCCGATGAAGGGGAATCGCATAAGAAGACGGACTCGGCGAGGTGAGTGGTGGACGCATGGCAATCGATAGCGTATCGCGCACAGGACTACCGCCTCCGATCGCGCGTAACACCCGTCCACAACACCACACTGCCGCAGAAGGTTTCCGCCTTGTATTCCGACGGCACAAGGACCGGGTTGGTGTAGATCTCCACGCCGCGCAGGTCGGCGGCGTTGACGTACATATCGAGGGTGAAGTTGCCGGCGGCCGGCACCCCGTTCACGTAAATCGTGGGATCGCACGATCGTCCAGGCGCTCCAAAGACAATCTTGTCGCCACCCGGGCCGGGTACGACGCGAACGCCCGGCACGAATCGGAACACGTCGACCGGCGTGATCGCGTTGATGCGGGCGAGTTGCAGGGTATCGAGAAATCGTCCGATGGCGCCCCGACTCCGCTTCTCGAAGCCGCTCAAATCCACTCCCATTATCCTCGAGCGCAGCGCGCGAATTTGTATGGGTGTCAGATCGGCTGGCTTCTCGAGCGCGGCGGTGATCATCGTGGGTTCACCCTCGACGATGTCGATCACTCGTCGTGTCAATGGATAGCCGATCGCGCGCAACTCGAGCACGTGCGATCCGGTGGGGAGGTCCGTCAGCGCGAAGCGACCATCGGACCCTGACGTCGTGTTGACCCCCGTGCCCCAGACGGTGGCGTGCGCGTTCGCGAGTGGTGCGCCGAAGGTCGTGCGCGCGCCCCCGCGTACGATACCTGTACCGCGCAACAACGTGACGGTTGCGCGCGACGCGGAGGCCGGTGACGACGTATCGCCTTCGAAGGCGGCTGATGAATCGGACGCGAGCACCGTATCCGGTAGCGGGATGCGCCGCGCGGCGCCGAGCGTGAGATCGAGTTTACCGATCCCGTGCGACGGCACGTCCGCGAGCAGTATCCCGGTGGAATCGGCGCCGCTCCACGCCTGGATACGAACGAGTCCGTAGGGCGGCACGCCGCACACGGAGTACTCCCCGGTGGCTGTTGTACGCAGCGTGAGTTCACGCAGCTGACGCCGAAAGACGCCGCCCACGATTTCCGGTTCGGGCCACTCAACGCGTACACTGCCCGACACCGCGACGTGTGGTGGCCGCGCGTTGCGGAGCGTGCCGAACAGGTAGCCGCTCGAATCGATCGCCACACTGGCGCCGCACTCCTGCGTGATCAGTGAACCCGCGGACGGCACGGCGATCACGGCGCGGGTGACGCCTCGCGATTTCACATCAACGCCGCGAGTCAGTTGCACGATGGCGAGCGAATCGAGCCGCGGGTGATTGGCGCCGACGATCCACTGGCCCGGTGCGACGCTGTCGAACACAAAGCGTCCGCGCTCGTCCGTGGTCGCGAAGCGAATCACGGCGACGTTGCTGGCGAATGCCAGTTGGATCGTCGCGCCCGACAATGGCCGCGCATAGATGCTGTCGTACGCCACGCCTTCCAGTCGACCAATGGAGCCCTCGGTCGCTCGGCGTGATTGCGCCTGTGTCGTGGTCGGTACAATCGCGCCGACGCTGAGGATGACCCAGAGCACGACGTCGGCCGCGCGTCGGCGGACTCGAACGCCTCGCGGAATTGGTGAATAGCTAGCGCAGTGCATATGCATATCGGACGTCGGGTTCACGTGCGAATTCGGAGGCATACCCCTCTCTCGCCAGAGAGAGGGTCCCCGCCGACCAGTCGTCCGCATGTCGTAGTTCGCGCCCATCTTCCGCGACATACCCCAGCGTCTCCTGGTAGCGCAAAAATGGCTCAAAAAGCTGCGCGCCGTAAGTTCTGATCCAGATCTAACCGAACGCCGCGATGATCACGACCATCAAAAAAAGAGGGCACTAAGAAGACGTAGATTCCGCTCATGAACACAGTCTGCAGCGAGCGCGATACCGTGCCCAGCGCCGAACGCATGTCGGCGATTCGACCCATCACTTCACCAACGCGATGCCTTTCGAGGAAGCGCATCGGCAGATGCTGCAGGTGATTGAAGTACAATAGCGCAACAGCACCCGACATCTTCGCTGTGATTACTTGAGTGTAGTAGCTCCGTATCGCTCCCATCAGCGCTGACGCAATTGAGAAAGCCGTGCCCCCCCCGACTAGAGCACGGAGAAGGCTGACGTCGTGCGCCGGATAGACGTTGTCGAAATGGAGTTTAGACGCATACGGTACCACCAATCCGAGCATACCAACGAGCGCCGATAGCGCGAAGCCCTGTGCCATGCCGCTCCAGTAGCTGCGAATGAGCGTCGTCAGCCGCATCCAATGCGACAATGCCTCACGAAACGACGGTACAGATGTCGGAGTGTGGGATCGACGACTTCTCATGTACTCGTGGTTTTCCTCTTCTATATAAACGCATCCAGCAGTGGCGAGTATCAATCTTGACTCGAACAACGGCAAGTCTGCTACACCAATACCCTTTGAAATCCCTACCATGTGTCCCGTGCCAGCAAACAACGACCGTCAATACAGGCTTGACAGGTTTTAGGGCATCCGTATATTCGCCACCACGGCGAGGTGTCGCATTGGTGAATGTCCGCGACAGCACTCGTGTAGTGCAGTCTGACAATCTCCCAAGGAGGAGCAGTGGCCGAATCACAGAAGGTGCGAATGCGTTTGCAGGATCTCAAGGTCAAGTCGTTTGCAACGACTCCAAGTCTGAAGCGCGACGAGGGTACAGTTCGCGGGTTGGATACCTGTACAGTCTGCACCCTCGTTTCGGACGACACTACCTGTGGGCTCATCACGACGAACGACCCTACCTGTGGAGCCTGCACAATCACGACGGATGACGCCTGCAACATTCAAACCGATAGCACCGATACAGGGGGGACCGGAACCGGGGGCGGCGGTCCCTGCGGTGTTGTCACTGAAGTCTGTGGCACTGTCACTAACGGTTGCACTGGATGCACGGGCGGGCCTGAAACTTGCGGTTGGGGCGCCTTCTCCGATATCTGACGCTCGATACGAGTACGTGCGCTAACGGTCGGAGCACCGGCGGCTTCGCTGGTCTGAAACGCGGGTGCTCTGATTTGTGCGTGTCAGTGGCCGCGGAAGCGGCGAGCCGCATTCCCTACGCCTGCCCACATTGCCGATGCTCGTAGTATGACACACAGCGATGAACAGGAAGACGTTTGGGTTGGCGCGCACATCTATCTTGAACCCAATGCTGGGCGACAGGCATACGACGACGTTCTTAGGCGCGCGATCGCTCCAACAGCGCGAGCTTGCATTCGCCGCGGGGACGCATCGCGGTTCTTTTTCATCCGATACGGTGAAAACGGCCCGCACCTCCGGCTGCGATTGCGCATTGGGCGCAGAAACTTCGCTTCAACAAAAGCACTGTTGGAGGATGAATTGGCCGCTCAGCTCACTGCGACCAGACTCGGTGCGCCCGTTCCCGCGCTCCCTGAGCCTGCGCAGCCATCATCTCTGTCGGGGGTGTGGTGGGTTCCATATGTGCCAGAGACGGCGCGATACGGCGGCAGCGGCGCTCTGCCTCTCTGCGAAGTTCTCTTCGCAACATCAAGTGAACTCGCATGTCGGGTGGTTGAAACCTTCTCGCTTGACGCCCTTGAGAGTCGCTATGGCATAGCGCTATCGGCCATGGTTGCGCTCCTCGCGATCAGCGGAGTGGGTCGCAACGGCGCATCAAGAATTGCTCAATTGCACCGCAATCATTGGTTGGGTGCGAGACTTCGCGTAGGCCAAGTGACGTCCGCGACCACGGAGGTTGTTGATCAGCTTGCGGTAGGCGACGGTCACAGCGAAATGATCGAACGTGTCTGGGCCGCTGCATCCTTCGAGGTTGACCAACTGCCCGAGCCGTTGTGTGACTTTGTTGAGAACACGTTGCCGCTGATGGCGGCGCTGCGTAATCTCTGCGCGAGCGGTGGCGTCGTAATCAAAGACGCTCCTGCAAACGATTGGGAAGAAGCATGCAGTGCTCTCCTTCCGAGTCTGTTGCACATGTCGAACAATCGGTTTGGTATACTGCCGTCAGAGGAAAGTGTTCTCGCGGAGATGATCGTTCGCGCATTGTGGTAGGTAGAGCGGGCACCACTGCGGATAATTGCTGGCCTTCAAGTCCGAAACAGCCCACGCAAACTCATCATGATCGGATCGATGTTGACAGCAAAAAGCGGACGCATTCACACCACGGAAGTATTCCTCAACCAGTCAACGGAGATCGCTGAACAACTCCTTGCAACGGCCTTCGCCGACAGCGATGGGCATCTAACATGGGGGCGCGGATTCGGCGCTGATCGGCAGGCAGTCCAGGACGCTGGAATCTTCTCTGGGCGGATCGGAGAGGCCGTGTTCTTAGCAGCGTTGGCGCGCGAGACTGCGCGACCAGACTTGCGAGATGCAGCGGTATCGTGCTGTGCGCGGCTGTTGAGTGTGGTCAGGCTGTCAGGAGTTCGCCAGACCCTCGTGGACGAACTCTCTCTCGGTGCACAAGGACTGGGCGGCGCTATCTGCGGCCTTGTTCGCGTCGGCCAATTTCTTGGAGAAGAAGAAATGTTGGCCGCCGCGGTTCAGCTGGCGATGGGCCTTTCGCGACAACGGCTTGAAAGCGACCAAAAACTTGACGTGTTCTGGGGGATGGGCGGGTTGCTGCCATCCCTGATCGCTCTTTACCGCTCAGGGGCGCAAGAGGTTCTGGGCTTGGCGGTCGCATGCGGCGACTTGCTGGTGGAACGCCGGGTGGTAGATGGAGGCACCGGAGTGCGCGCGTGGCGTACATTGGGCGATCGCCCGTGGGGTGGCTACGCGCACGGCAGTTGCGGAATTGCAGCCGGCCTCTTGCAGTTATTCGCGTGCACCGGTGACGCCAAATATGCGACCGCCGCCTTTGAGGCTTTTGAGTTCGAACGTCTCATACAGCGGGATGACGGAGTATGGCCAGACTACGTCGGCCAGGAAATCACAACGTCAGGCTGGTGTCATGGCGCTCCCGGAATCGCGCTGAGTCGCCTAGTCGCAATTGAGAATGTGAGCGAGAGCCTTCTTCCGGAGGAGATTCTAGGCGATCTCGATTCATCTCTATCGAGTACGATTGCTTCTCCCCTTCGGATGTCGTACACCGTGTGTTGCGGCACGGCTGGTCGCGCTGCAGTGCTGTACAGAGCGGCGAACGTTCTTTCCAACGATTCATTGCGAGCACATGCCAACCACATACTGCATTTCTCCATAGACCGCATCAACGCGGTCGGCATTGGCAGCCAGGTTGCAAGTGAGCCGCATCTGGCGAAGGGATTCTGGCAGGGGCTCGCCGGCGTTGGCTACACCCTACTACGGGCATCCAATTCGACGCGATTCCCGTGCATTCTGAGTCTCTAGGCAAACACTATCAGAATCATCGCATGACACTTTTTGAATCCGCGGGCGTATTCGAAGATTTTGTGTGCCGAGTTGCGGCTCTGCCGGCAAGTTGTACGCAGGAACTTCACTCAGGAAGATGTAGAAGTTTGTTAGATGATATATTCGGGATGAGCGAGCGGATTGCGGATCTGCGCGAACGGACTTCAAACGTCCTCCATGCCGCCGTGTCTACCCGAAGCGACCGCGATGAGCGACGCGATCTGATCAATGCACGGCGAAAGCTATTCAACGAAAAGCAGCTAAGTCCGCGCGAACGTGCCTCGATCTCCAAGTGTCTCTCGAGTGCGGATGTCACAATTGTAGAGGAACTCGCTCAGCTTCTAGACACACGGAATGCCCTTCGGCAGAAACTAAGGGATGCCTTCGCCTCGGAACTCGATCTGGCCAGGTCCCGTCTTCGAAATACTATAGACGACGGGTCATTGAGAAGCGGCATCCTCGCGTCAAGCGAGTCGCTCTACCAAGCGATGTCGCTCTATCGCGAGCGTCCCCATACGCTTTCGCCGGGTGAACGCTTGAAGACCGAACGCGGTATTCTTCGATACGTTACGCGCGCGAGCATGAAAGCCACGCCGTTCTCGACGTTGTGTTCAATCCTCCCAGGTAGATTTGTTGTCGATGATGACAACACGGCACATGACACGCCACGAACTACCGACTATCGCAGTTTGCGAATCGAAGGGCCGAAAGAGCAGATCAAGGCAATTCGATTAAACAAGAGGCTGTACGGCGTGCTGCGGCACAGTGTTTTACGTCACGCTGAGCTTCGACTGCACATGGACATCGAGCTGAATCCGACGCTCAAGCGCGAACCCACGGAGTTCGTGTTCTTGTTCGTCGGAGGTGGACGAGAGGTATTCCAGCGTGTCGAGCGAAACGAGCTGATCGATCTTGTTGTTGAAATGGTAGCGAGTGAGAGAACGACGCTATCTCAGCTGGCAGCTCGCATTGCAGAGCGTGCTGAGGTGGAGTCTACACACGAAGAAGCGATCGAATTCATCAACAAGCTTCTGGCCGCCGGACTTCTGCGCTTTTTTTTCGGCATTCCTGAGCAAGAGGCGGTCTGGCACGATTTGTTCGCCTCAACCATGGAGAGATCCGAACTGGCTATCGGTCGCCAAATCGCCGACGACCTTCGGCGACTGGGCGGTGCAGCGGATAGCTACAGCCATGCGTCAGCGGAAGGACGTCCGCTTATTGCCGAAGAGGCACAACAGGCCATCGTCAACCTGATGAGAAGCCTCAATCTTCCGGATACGAGATGGATCGGGCCGATCTTTTTCGAGGATGCTTCCGCGAACGCGCAAGCAACGATACCGTGGACACCCGCGCTAGCTCGCATGTTTGGTGACCTGCGGCGATACGTTGGCCTTACACGTCGTCTTTCGCAGACACGAATCGATCAGGCAGTTATGCGTCGCTTCTTTGACGAGCGCTATGCCGATACCGCGGCTCCGATTCCTCTGCTTGAGTTCTACGAGGATTTCCACAGAGATTTTCAAAAGGAACACCTCGTGCGCGCCGCAAAGCAGGCCGCTGGCGCAGCCGATCCCGACTACAACGTGGCGAACCCCTATAACCTTGAGGTTGTGGCAAACGCGTTCGCAGCACGTGGTAGAATCGCCCGCCTCATTGCAGCAGAGCAGAATAGGGACGCTGACGCGGTTGAAGTGTCGATCTCACTAGATGAGCTGTTCGATTGCGTTAAAGATGTGCCGGACGTCAGCGACGAGCATGTTTCCGTCGGGATGTTTCTCGACCTGGTTGAACCGGGGGACGGATCGAGTTCGCCTCGCGTTGTGCTGAACAAAGCACATTATGTTGATGGTTTTGGAAGGTTCTTCTCCCGCTTTTTGCACGTCTTGCCCGATGCCGTTACGAAAAACCTTCGGGCTACGAACGCTGCGAGAAGTGGCAACATCGTCGCGGAGATTGGTAGCGATGGCAACTTCAACCCCAACTTGCACCCACCACTGCTTCCTTGGGCGATTGCGTACCCGACGACAGAAACTGGAGAAGACAAAGTTCTCTCTGTTACGGAGCTTGCTGTCACTCGCCGGAAGGAACGTTCGGATGCACTCTCGCTTTGGCACGTTCCTTCTGGACGCGAGGTAGCGCCTGTTGATCTGGGATTTCAGAGTCGCGACGGGCGCCCCGCCCTCTTTCAGCTCTTGGGTCGCTTTTCGCCAGCGGCGCAGTTCGCGCTGACACTGCCTTATTTATCTCCACGACACGCCAGTGGTAGCGAGGAATCGACCCCACAGGTTCGACATCTACCTCGAGTCGTGTTGAATGACACGATTGTCGTTTCCAGGCAGACTTGGGTGGTACCGTCAGAGTTGTTGCCGAAGCGAGCCGCTGGGGTGACCGACGACGAGTGGTTTGCGCAAGTCGACGAATGGCGCAAGCATCACGGCCTGCCTGAGGAGGTATACCTCCGCATTCGACAGCACAGCCGCTCTTCCGGCGTCGAGTCAGGCCAGCCTCAGGCAAAGGCTGCTGTGCCGCCGATCGCTTCGCGCGGCGAGAGAAATCTTGCCAAACCGCAGTACATCAATTTTGGATCGCCGATCCTACTCGGAGTGTTGACGCACACACTAAAGGAGTTGCCTTCCTTCATTGCAATATTCGAAGAGCGATATCCAGACGGTGATCAGATCACGTATTGGAACGACGAGCGACATGTCTTTGAACTCTTAGTTGAATTTGATGTTCCTCGTGAAGGCCTTTCGAGTTGTCGCACCATGGCCGAAGCAACGGATTCGATGCAAGTAGTCGGGACAAGCTAGCCGCCGGAAGTGGCGGCCTACGGAACACCGCGTTGAATGGTGCTCTGATTGCTCGCGAGAAAGCGGCGGAATTGGTCCGCACCAGCATTCGGGTGTGACTGACGGAAAATTGCAGCAATTCCTGACAGTTGCGCGGCGGCGTAGCTCGATCCGTTTCTGATGCGCTCGACACCGCCGATTGAGCGCGTGCGGACCAACCGCGGTCCTATTCGACATTCAGGCGCATTGTCCACTGCGTACGAGAACTCGTACGGTTCAGCGAAATCTCCGTTCTCGACGCTTATTACGCTGTCGAATGAGGCAGGGAAACGCCAACGCCCGGCCGGATCGCTGGCCGCGATGACAAGCGCCCCCTTTCGCTCCGCCCTGCTGCAGAGTTCTTGTAGCGGATCAATCGCGCTTGGCTCATCGGAGCCAAGGCTAAGGTTGATCACATCAACGTCTTGTGCGACTGCCCACTCTAGCGCTTTGAGGAGCGCCGTGACTGACGTTGTGAGGCTCTCCGCAAACACCTTTATCGGGACGAAGGTCGCTGACGGTGCCATGGCGGCAATCAGCAATACGCATTCTGTGCCGTGACCGTGCGAGTCTTGCGCAGAAGAGTCCTCAGCTCCGGAAAAGTTTTGTCCGGGAAGTACGCGCACGCCGGCAGTACTGTGATAGTCCCAGCCACTATCAATTACCGCAATCCGAACGCTCTCGTCGCGAATAGGTTTTTGTTTCTTCGTAAGCCGTACACCGCTGTGGTCGCCGTGGGCCATAGCTATTGCGGGAATGCTGTTAAACGATCGTGACGAATCAGCACCTGTTCCTCAGCGGCGCAGCGCAGCAGCTAACGTTGGGCAAGCCATTTTTCTTTCGTAATTGCTAGACAAAACGAGTCGCGAGGGATCGGGGACACCAATGGACTTACCGCCCATCGCCGCAACGTTCCCTCGACTGCAAGTCCGCTTTTTTCCAATACGCGCCGTGATGGCTCATTCTCAACTGCGCATGTTGCCCACACTCGCCATACATGGAAGCACTCGAAAGCAACATCGATCACGGTTTTCACAGCCTCAGTCGCGTACCCCACCCCCCAGCAGGACCTTCTGAAGATGAAGCCGAGTATTGCGCCGTGCGGAGCTATCGTGACTTCTACGACGCCCGCGAGGGTTTTTGTGTCCCGCAGGTCAACCACGAAGGCGAGCGCACCACCACCCTGTCGCCAGGCTTGTATCCATCGTTGAACGATGCGATCGGTCACTCTCACATCAGTATGCGGCTCGTACGTCATCCAACGCAAAGCCACCGCATCTGTCGCATAGGCATCAAAAATCGAACACGCATCCGTCTGGGTCGGAAGCCTCAGCCGCAGTCGGTCGGTTTCGATTGGATTGTGTTCCAGGCGTTCCAGGAGTTGCTGTCGACTTTCGTGAATAGACGTCATTTGTGAGAGACGGAATCGTTGATTGATTGAGTGTTTTTCGTCAACGGGGATGCAAGATAATCAGGATAGGAATTTCGAGTGCCCGATAGGAGTTTCAATCGGGGCGGGTCGACTCTCCGTCGAGTATAGGGCGCGATCGCCGACCGCGCGAGCACCGTCTGGCCGGCGGCGGCGTGCGCGCCGCTCGTTCGCGCGCCTCGACGACCGTGGGAACGGCAGTCACCGTGGGGAGAGCGATGCTGGCGGGGCCCTATCCGTCGCGCTGGTGGGATGGCCGCGCACGCTGAAGGTCCCCGCGGCGTGGCGGCGCGTCGGGGGCTTATTCACTTGACAGGCGGAGCGTCGGCGGACGGGCGCGGGACGCGCCCCGGCTCACGAGGCCCGTGTCGATGGAAGGCTCTGCGACTCGCGGGCGGCGCAGGTCCGGGGTGGGTAAGGATCTGGTCGATGACCGACGATTGCGTGATGAACGCGATGATGCGCATGACGCCGTGGCAGGTGGGACACGCGAGCGGGTCGATTTCGAAGATCTGCTCTGCAGCGGGGCCGCCCACCGGCGGGCGGCCTCGGTCGGCGCGAGTCGTGGCGCGGAGACGACGGCGGGCGGCGCAGAGGGGGGCTCGGCCTGACGCCGCAGCTCGCGCGGGCGGTTGGCATACCAGCCATAATACCGTGTCGTGAGATGCCCATTGTCCGGAATGTGCTCGATCACCCGAGCCCGAAACTCGAGCGGGTCGGCGGTCTCGGTCCCCGCTGTTGGCCCCTCCGACTTGTCGGAGCGATACGTCACCGCCTTTGCGGTCCGGTCATACGTGAGCCGCTCCAGCGCGACGGGATTCCGCGCGCAGTACCGGACGAGCCGGGTCGCGAACGTGCGATCGTTCTCGGGACTCACACGGCCATACGCACGTGGAACCCCGCATGCGGCCAGGTGAGCATGCCTGCCGCTTGGTCCTCGTCGAAGAGCTCGAGGTGCACGAAGAGCCGGAGCACTGCGCGGCGGAACACCTCGGTCAAGCGGGCGGTGTCATGCACCGGCCAGGACACGAACGTGCCGTCGGGCCGGAAGCCGCCGTCGGTCACGAGGAGATGGAGGTGCGGATGCCAGTTGGCCCGCGACCCATGCGTCTGGAGGCGCGCCACGATGCAGACGGCGACGCAGGCGATCTCGCCGAGCAGGCGGGGCCGGTACAGGCAGTAAGCGCGGAGCCGCTTCGGGATGGTGTGCACCACCTGCCCGTGTGGCATCGGCGCGAGCAGCGTGGTGTCCAGCCACTGCGTCCAGATCGCGAGGCGCTTGGCATGGCAACGCGGACAGAAGTAGCGGCAATTGCACAAGAACGCGAGCAGGTATTCGTGCGTGCATGCGTCGGAGCTGATGCGGGCGAAGCCGTGCTCCGACACGCCGCACGCGAGGAACTTGTCGGCGACCTGCGCGACGAAGGGGCGTCATTGGCCGTCGTCGCGCGCGAAGCGGTCGTCGTAGACCGACTGGAGGCAATGCAGGCGGTCGGGTACCAACCTAAAGAGCGGCGATGCCTGCGGGCGTCGGGACCGGTAGACACCGCGCGCCGCCGAGGCCGCGTCGGGCATCAGTGCTCCGGGACCGGGGAGCGCCGAGCATACGCCCGCCTCGGGTGTGGACCATCACCGTTGTGTTGCGCGACGGGCCGTTTCGACACAGCTTCCGCGTGGCGCCGGCCTAACGGTGCTTGCTGCAGACGGGCGTTTTCGGACGCGCGCTGCGCTCGCGATGCTGTGATCGCCCGCTGCAGAAGCCAGCGTTCGGTGGCTCACACGCATCTTCTTCCGAACAAACCCACGGGACATGTTTGAGCTGTTGGCTGCGGTGGACGAGGCGGGCGTCGTCGCGATCGAGGGGCCGCCGGGTCGACCGGTTCTGGCCGGCGCCGGCGATGTCGACCGCCTGCTGGAGGCCTGCTTCGGGGCGGACTGCGGCGCAGCGATGTTGCACGCGGAGAACCTGCCGTCAGCATTCTTCGACTTGAGCTCGGGCATCGCCGGGGCCATGCTGCAGAAGCTTCGGCTCTACGGGGTGCGACTCGCGGTGGTGCGCGGGCCCGGGGTGGGGGCGGCGAGCTCGCGCTTTGGAGAGCTGGTAGCAGAGGAACGGACGCGGCGCGACTTCGGGGTGTTCGCCTCGCGGGCGGAGGCGCGGGCGTGGTTGGCGGCGTGAGAGTGCCGGCGCCGCGACGCTGCCGCCCAACGACTCGTTGCCGCTGACAAAACGGGCCCCGTTCCCTGGGGCGCCCACCGCTCCGGGAGGCCCGTTTCGCAGCTGAACTCTGACGTCAGGTGTCCATGAGGATTGAATAGCTCTATGCACGTACGCTGTACGCTTTCTGCAATCCTGCTGGCATGTGCCGCAGCGTGTTTGCCGCCCGCCGCAACCAGAGTCGCCGCGTCGGTAGATACGCGCACTCCATCGGCGGTCATCACGCGTGATTTTGCACGCTTCGTTTTTCCGCACCAGCGACAGTCGCCGTGGGTAAAACCAGCGCCGAGCGAGCACTATCCCGGCGAGAGTGCATTCTACGCATGGTCTATCGACTGGCGGGTTCGCGCGGTCGGCGTAGATCCTCAGCAGATCATCGTCTCGAGGCGGTGGCCGACGCTACACCCTCCCGATGGTCCGTTGAGCGAAATCGTTCGTGAGGCGGAGGTCGAGGTTGGCACGTTGTGTATCCCCTGCGAACCAACCGCACTCACGATCTCTCGCGACAGCGTGTTCCGCGCGCCGGCCCTCACCGCACAGATGCTCGATGGAGCAGTAATCGTAACCGTGACTGGTCGCGCCGCCGTCTCGCGATTGTTTCGACACCGTCCCGATTCCGTTTGGTTCTCAATCTCCGCGCCTGATGGGCGGACTGACGATGTGACCGTTCATGTGAAGAAGCGCTAAGCCCTCTCGCCGCTGCCGACAGGGCAATTGGAGGAGCGCGACTGGCTCATTGCGTTCGCTTGTCGCATCGTTAGGAAGCCCACGACAGAATTACGCGTTAGCCAGCCCATCAATTTTCGTCGAGCAGCAGCTACTTCGGATGACCATCGACTCACCAAGCACACCGCCCGCTTCTCGCTCTCGCCCGGCCTGCGGTTGGGGATCGCCTTCGGCGCGCTCTTCATGGCCAGCCTGCTGTGGGCGGCGGGACTGCTCAAAATCGCGTTCCGGTAGTGGTCTCACGTCCGGCGGACTAACGTGTCGCTGAAGCCGACGGAGGCGCGCACCGCCCCTCGCGACCGCCGAGATCCCGCGTGCGCCTCCGCCGCTTGGCGTAGGCGTCAGCCCGACGTCCGTCGCGGGCGGTCTCCCCGAATTCCGTATACGTTACGATATGCCCGAAGCACTCCACGGTGAGAACCTCCAGGCTTCGCTCACGGTCCGAAGCCTCGAACGTAGCGCGAACTGGTACTGCGAAGGGCTCGGGTTTGTGGAAGACCGCCGCCATGAGCGCGACGGCCGTCTCGTGGCGATCAGCCTTTGTGCCGGGGCCGTGCGTATCCTGTTGACCCAGGATGACGGCACCAAAGGAGTTGATCGTCACAAGGGCGAGGGCATGTCGCTACAACTCACCACCCATGACAGCGTGGATGCCATCGCCGCTCGGCTCGTCGCCTACGGCGTCCGGCTCGACACCGAGCCGACCACGGCGCCGTGGGGCGTTCGCATCATACGCGTGCGAGATCCGGACGAGTTCCGCTGGACGATTTCGATGCCGGTTGCGGGCTAACCGCACTTGCACCGGCCGCCTCGCTGCGCTCGGCGCACGCGTTGGGTCTCGCTCTGGGCGGCGTCTGGACGCTGGTTGCAGCCGTCGTTCTCGGCCCGTGGATGGCTGCGTTCAGTTTTTCGGTTCTGTTGTGCTAGAGCGGCGGAGGCTTGGCGGGTGGAGTCGTCGCGGCTTGGCTCCAGCGACTGAGTTCATGGCCAATGGCTACTCGTCTGCAGCATCGTTGCTTGGGACGGTATGCGCGCGAATGCATACGCCTCCGCCCCGGAACACGCCATTCGTGTTGTGATCAAGCCAAACGCGACTGAAGTTGAGGTGAATCGCGTCTGGACCGATGTTGTCGGACGGCGAACCGGACATGGCGAAGAGCACTCCCTCCTGCCCGGTCTGAGCTCCGTCGGTGCCGATGTGTAAGAAGGGGAAAGAGCTGTCCTGGTTGCGCGATTCTGACGTGGGACACCCGAGCGCACTCGCGACAGCGTCATCGCCGAGATCGCGCGATCACCGCTCATTGTTCGCGTCGACACGGTCGCCGCACGCTAGCAGTCGTGCGTCGTCGCCTTCGTATCGGCGACGATCCCCTGTTTGCCAACGAACGTTGCAGCTGACAAAGGATTGCTATCGATTCGACGCCGCAGCGATCGCCGACGTTTATGTCGCCGCGTGGCGTACGACCTACGCTGGAATCGTTGCACAATCCTGCTCGAGCGTTCTATGAGCTGCTCGGTGCATGCCATCTCCATGACACTGAAATCACTATTGGCGGTCGGCCCGGTATGGCTGGTCCGACCTGCGCGTGCTTGCGCGCATCGGACAACTCGTTCTGCGCGGCGCGCTGCTGGTCCTGCAGTGCGGAGACGCTGTGCTTGCGGGTTTCCAACTCGTCGTTCGCCGCCTCATGCCTCGCGGCTGTGAGTTTCCCTGCACTGCCTTTGTCCTGGCCCTGCCCGTCCCCCCGCACTCCTTGACATACTCGTATTGTTTGTACTAGTGTGAGTAGTACAGTTAACACAAGGCTCGCATGGCCAGAACGCGCCCCCTGATGCTGCAGATCGCCACTGGCGATCCGCGGCCCATCATCAAGCAGATCACCGACGCGGTACGGGTCAAAATCGCCACCGGCGAACTGGAGCCCGGCGACCAGCTGCCCAGCGTACGCGGCCTGGCCCAGCAGCTGACCATCAATCCGAATACGGTGGCCAAGGCCTATGCCGAACTGACCACCGAAGGCTGGCTGGAGTCGCGCCAGAGCACCGGGCTGTTCGTGGCCTCGCCACGCCAGCGCCTCTCCGATGCGGAGCGCGAGCGCCGGCTGGACGCGGCCATCGACCGCTTCGTCCACGACGTGTTGCCATTGGGTTTCCCGGCCGACGAGGTGCAGACGCGGGTCGCCCACGGGTTTCAGCAGCTCGCTCCACGCAAGCGGGCCTGAACCCGCCGACCGTCCTCCTTCCTGCCGAGAAGACCGCCATGGGCGATCCCACCGACTACGTGATCGAAACGCGCGCGCTGAGCAAACGCTACGGGCGCAAGCTGGCGCTGGACAATCTCGACCTGCGCATTCCGCGCGGGCGCATCCACGCCATCGTCGGTGCCAACGGCGCCGGCAAGTCCACCCTGTTCCGCATCCTGATGGGCTTCATGCCGCCCACGGCGGGCCACGCCAGCATACTCGGCAAGGACAGCCAGATGCTCACGCCGCAGGACCGTAGCCGTATCGGATTCGTCAACGAGGAACACACGCTGCCCAATTGGATGCGCGTCTCGCAGGTGATGGCGATGCAGCGCAACCAATACCCGCGCTGGAACCAGCCAGCCTACGACGGCGTGATCGGGCACTACCACGTGCTGCCGGAACAGAAGGTCGGTCAGCTTTCGCGCGGCGAACGCGCCGGATTGAATCTGGCCCTCGCCCTCGCTCAGGGTCCGGAGCTGCTGGTGCTGGACGAACCGACCTTGGGCCTCGATGTGGTGGCCAAGCGCGCGTTCCTCGAGTCGCTGATGTACAGCAATGTCGCCGACGACTGCACCGTCGTGTACTGCTCGCACCAGATGGAGGAGATCGAACGTGTCGCCGACAACCTGATCATCCTCGAACGTGGTCAGTTGAAGCACATGTCGGCGCCAGAGGATTTCACCGCGCGGGTGAGCCACTGGGTAGCGGACGCGCCGTTCAAGGGCCCCGCCCCGCAGAGCGTGCCCGGCCTGCTGGAAGTGCAGCACCTGGACGGGCTGCAGCACTACCTGGTGCTGGACCAGGACGAAGGCTTCGAACGTTTTCTACGTGAATCCGGCGCGCGCAACGTGCAGTCGATGCCGGTGAGCCTCGATCGCGCGGTCAACGCTTTCCTGGCTAAGAACCACGCCGCGCCAGCCGCCGCCTGAGCGCACGACTCGAGAACATCACATGATCGATCTCTTCAAAGGCGAGCTGCTGCGCTTCCGCCTGTGGGCCGCTGTCGCTGCAATCATCAACGTCGTCGTGCTCGGCTTCCTCAGCCGCATGGTCGATATGGCGCAACAGCCGCTATTGGTCTACCAGGTGTTCGGCGCGGTGTATGCCGTGGCCGGCGCGCTGCTGGGCATGTACCAGATGGGCACGTACCGCAAGCCGAATCAGTGGCTCAACCTGCTGCATCGTCCGCTGCACCGCTGGCAGATCGCGGGTGCATTGGCCGGTGCCAGTGCAACACTTCTGCTGCTGGCGACCGCGCTGCCGATCGCGCTGGTCGCGCTGTATCAGGAAACGATGACCGCGCGTGTGGTCGACCTGCGCCACTGGCTGATTCCGTTGGCGACATGGCTGATCGCGGTGTCCAGTTACCTCGCCGGCGCGTACGCGATGGTGGGCAACCGCCGCTATTCGTTCGCCGCCTTCCTGGTGCCGGGTCTGTTGATCCATGCGCAGGCCTCTGGCGTGGCGATGCTGGCCGTGCAGTGTGTGGTGCTCGCCTTCCTCGCGGCGATGCTGGCGATCGCGTTCAAGCCGGATCCGGCCGCGCCGTCGCGCAATCCCGCTGCCGTGCTCGCGATCGCGCTGCCCGTGCAACTCGGCGCGTACTTCCTGGTGTGGATGTTGGGTTACGGCGTGGAGTTGCTGTGGACCGTGACCGGCTCGCATCCGCTCAACATGCCCGCGCCGCCGAAGGGTGGTTACACCGAAGCGGACCGCGCGAAAGGCAAGGACGTGCTGCTGCTCGGCCTCGAGAGCAGTCGCGATCCGGAGGCCGCGCTGTGGCGCGAGCAGGTCGCGCTGTCCGATGTGTACACGACGTATCCGCTGCGCACGCTGCCGGTACAGGGTAGCATGACCAATATCTCGCCGTTGGAATTTGGAGACGGCGACAACAACCTGTGGTTGGTGTACAGCCACGATCGCGCGCGCTTCGTCACCCGCGGCATACGCGATCAGCGCCGGATCGGTGAGATCGGCGTGGGTGAGGAACAGGCCGCGTTCCCGGGTCCGACCATGCCGCATGGCGCGATCTACCTGTACAACGCGCACGCCGCCTACGAGTACGACAGCGAGCAGCGGCGCGTGTTCGAGCGCTTCCGACTGCCGACGGGCGAAGTGATGGCCAGTCCGCCCGAGCCGGCCGGTGACAACATCGTGGTGCTCAGCGACCGTGCCACCTATTTCTATCCGGGCCGCGAGGCGATGAATGGACTCGACCTGCTGCAACCGCTGATGCGGGTGGCGATGCCGGGCCCGGTCGGCAATCTCGGACGGATGGACGTGATCGAGCTGCTGGACGGGTACCTGGTGTCCTACACCTACACGTGGGGCGTGTGGAGCGGCGAATTGCAGTATCCGTATCAACAGGTGCTGCGCGTGGACGGCCAGGGCAATGCCCGTGAAGTCGCGCGCCGCGCGCTGTCGATCGACCTGCCGTCGCTCTACACCAATCGCAACACCTGGCTCTCGCCGGTGCTGCGCGCGCTCAGCCTCGGCGCGCAGGATCTGTTCGCGGCGAAGGATCCGCTGCGCGCGAAACCACAATCGATGCCGATGCCGGTGCTGTGGCTCGCTGCTGTGTGCGGTCTGCTGTCGCTGCTGGGCGCGACGTGGTTGACCGGCCGGCAGAGGCATTCACCACGCGGTCGCTGGGGCTGGGTGTTGTTGTGTGGCGTGGTCGGCTTGCCGGCGCTGGTCAGTCTATGGCTCATGTATCCGCGGCGCGAAATCCTGCCGGTTTCTGCATGAGCAGGAACGGAAAGACGATGACGACGTTCCGAACCTTGTGCGGCACGCCAGTGCTGTGCGTTCTGCTGCTTACACCGCGTGTCTTGCCAGCGCAGGCCGCTGAGAGTCTGCGCGCTGCGGAAGCCGCTCAACGCGAACTGCCGCGCGCGCCACGCTTGCCGCGCACGGCGTTCCTCGAAAATCGCACGCTGGTGGCCGCCGAGCTGTCGCCGGCCGGCGATGCGGTGGCGTACCTGCGCGAGCAGAAGGATTCGCGCGAGCTGTGGCTGCTATCGGCCAGCGGCGACAACCCGCGCCTGCTGGTCGGTAGCACCCAGGCCGAAGAGGTGATGTGGTCGCGCGACGGCCGCTGGTTGTTCCTGCGCGCTTCGCGTGTGCTCACCATCGTGGGTGCCGATGGTCGCACCGGCGTGCGTGTGCCGCTGGGCGGCCGCGAACGGCGGCGGGTGATCAAGCGCGATCCCTCGCAGCCGGCTGCGGTGCTGCTGGGCGAACGCGTCGCCGCCGGCACCGGCGAACGCTGGCGCGTGGTGCGCATGGACGCGCACGGCAAGCGCACCCTGCTGCGCGAGGATGCGCGCTGGATCCATGACGTCGCGCTGGACGCACAGGGCCGCGTCGTCGCGCTGACGCGTTTCGAAGGTGCATTCGACGTGCTGTATCGCTTGCGCGCGGACGGCGAACTGCGTGAAGCGCTGCGTCTGGAACCGATGCAGCGGTTGGATCTGCTGACGGTGCGCGCCGACGGCAGCCTGCTGATGACCGGCAATCCCGGCGGTGGATCCGATGGGAATTTCCGCCGCGTGATGCGGTTGGACGCGAACGACATGTTGCAGACGCTGCATCGGGATCCGCGCGGCGAGGCCGACCTCGATGAGGTGGTGGTCGATCCGCGCACCCAGGAGCCGCTGGCAGCGAGCTACCGCAGCACCATTGCCGCGACCTACGGCATTGGCGAAGCGCAGGCCATCGTCTCTGACATCGCGAAGAAATTCCCGGGCCGCGACATCGCCCTGCAAGCAGGCAACGGCCCGTCCGCGCGCTGGCTGGTGAGCGAACGCGCGCCGACCCTGCGCGATCCACGCTGGTACCTGTACGACCCGCGCAACGGGAATCTTCGGCGCATCCTCGACGACCCCGGTATCACTGCTGGTTCGCCGAAGGAAACCGCGTTGGCGCGCAAGCTCGCCATTGCCTACACCGCGCCCGACGGCACGCGTGTGCACGGCTTCGTGCTGCTGCCCCCGGGCGTGGACGCCGCGCGCGCGCCACTCATCGCGCAGGTGCACGGTGGCCCGATCAACCACTTCCGCGCCGGCTACGACGGCACCGCCCAGTTCCTCGCCAACCGCGGCTACGTGGTGTTCCAGTCGAACTTCCGCGGTTCCACCGGGCATGGACGCGCGTACACGTTCGCGTCGAACGGCGACTACGGCAACGGACGCGTGCAGCAGGACATCGTCGAGGGCGTGCGCTGGCTGCTGGCGCAGGGCATCGGCGACAAGGACCTGGTCGGCATCGTCGGTCATTCGTTCGGTGGCTATTCCACGCTGCTGGGCCTGACCTTTCAGCCCGAGCTGTTCAAGGTCGGCGTGGCCGGTTCACCGCCAGCGGACCTGGGATGGACGATGCGTTGGCTGGTCGAAGTCGGCGACCAGGGCGATCTGCCGGATCGTTCTCTCAAGCACACGCTGGCGGCGCTGTCACTGGATGCGACCGATGCTGCGACCTATGCGCGTCTGCATGCACAGTCGCCGTTGGTGAACGCCGCAAATATGCAAAGGCCCCTGCTGATCATGGCCGGTGGCGCCGACCGCACGGTGGCGATCCGTGAAGTGCTGCACTACGCTGCAACGTTGCAAGCGACCGGGCGCCCGCTCAGCCTGCTGGTCGAACCTGGCGGTGGGCATTCGCCGTCGGATCCGGTGCCGCGCGAAGCCTACCTGTTCGGCATGGAAACCCTGCTGCAGACCCACCTCGGTGGCGCAAAGCCGGACGCGCCGGGCCAGCGCCTGCGCGCTTACCTCCGCGAAAACCTGCGACTGGCCGGGCCGGAGTTCCGCGAATTCGCCGGGCAGCAATAGGTGGCCACGGGCAACGTCTCCCGCATCTCGAATGACTTCGTCGATCGTCGCTGCAGGAGCTCCCCGGGACGGCGAGTTCCACTCCCGTCGCTGGGCCGCCGTACTCTTGAGTATTCTGCTACCGGGGCTTGGGCACCTCTACCTCGGACAGCCACGGCGTGCGATCGTCGTGTTCATCGTCCTTCAGGCGTGGGTCGCCGCGCTTGCCTCCCTGATGGTCGTGGCCCCGACAGCCCCGCTCCGCTTCGCGCTCCTCGTCCTGCTGTTCGCGGGCGCCCTCGCCGTTCTGATCAAGCGCCACATCCTCGAGGCCTACCGGTTCCCCGGTGAGGCAATGGCGCCGACGATCCTGCCGGGCGACTTCCTCATGCGGGACTTCCAACTCATCGTGAATGGCGTGCCGGCGCGCGAACCCTACCCGCACGCCGCAAGGGGGGACGGCAGCCTGACCGCCCCGGAGTTTGAGTGGCAGCGCCGCCACTTGCTTGGTGGGGCCGACCCGGCGGCCTACCGCCCGACGTACGGCACATGGGGACCGTTGGTGGTCCCGGACGGCGCGTACTTCCTTCTCGGGGATGACCGGGCGAATAGCCTCGACAGCCGCCATCGGGGGTTCATCCCGACCGAGGCGCTCGTGGGTCGCCCGGTGTGGATCTATTTCTCGCGCGACCCCGACACCGGTACCATCCGATCCCGCGCAAAATGACCGACTACGACCTCACCGATATTGCCGCTTGAGTTCGATGCCGGTATCGCCGCAGTGCAGCAGTTCGCAGCCACGCACCACCCGTCGCCTGTCGTCGAACCGATCAGTCTCTTCGAGCCTGCGGAACGAGCTCCTCTCGCCGCGGTATAACGGCCGTTACAGTTGACAAGCGATTTAAGGATTGCGCATGCTCCGCATTCGTTTCTATTTGACCCACTTGCAACTGAACTCGCGCGTTAAGCCGCAACATACTATCAAGGAACGCTTGAAACATGACGACCTGGTTCTTCCGCGCGCGTATCCGCCATGCAGCATCCATTGGCGTGCTTCTGATGTTGCTCCCGATTGGCCGACTTGTCGCGCAAGCACCTGCGCCGAAACTCGGAGCGAAGGAGCGAGCCTCCGCGCTTCAGGCAATCGAGCGAAGCATCGACAGTATCTACGTCTTCCCTGAACTCCGTCCGAAGATCATCGCGCGGCTAGAACAGTCGAGACGTAGCCATCGGTATGACGTCTCGGATGCGGCACTCTTCGCGCAGCGGATCACGGAGGATCTAGACGCGGCGGCGCATGACGGCCACCTCTATCTCATGAACGATCCTGAGCAGTATGCCGCGTTGAGCGCGCCGCCGGAGAGCTCAAATGGCTTGGATGCCTACCGCGAGGCTATCGCGACGCGCAATCACAGCGGGCTCACCAAACTCGAAATACTGCCGGGCAACATTCGCTACTTGCGATTGGAGCATTTCCAATGGATCCCCGGTGCAACGCAAGTCGCGTATGACGACGCGGGACGTTTTCTGAAGGACGGAGACGCCGTAATTATCGACCTGCGAGGCAATGGTGGCGGTAGCAGCGACGCCGCGGACTACTTCTCCAAGACGTTTCTTCCACCCGATCGCGATCCTGTTCGAGCTTTACTCCCACAGTCGCGCGAGCGCGACCCGCGCTGGCAAGGCAAGCCGCTTTACCTTCTGGTCGATGGCGGCGTTGTATCCGCGGCCGAAGCCGTCTCCTACGGTGCTCAGCAAGAGAAAACGGCGATCATCGTCGGGAGCACGACCTATGGTGCAGCCAACAACAACAAGAAAATTCCGATCGCGCCAAGGTTCGTGCTGAGCGTGTCGTACAATCGTCCCGTACATCCCATCAGCGGCACAAATTGGGAGGGTGTCGGCGTGAAGCCCGACATCCCCGTCGCCGGCGCCGCCGCCTTGGACGCGGCCGAATTGGACGCGCTTGATCGCTTGCAGGCCGGCGCGAACGTGCCGGCGGAGCGGCTTGCTGAGTATCGCTGGGCGCGTGTTGCGATCCAGGCGAGGCTCCATCCCGTCCAGGTAGGTGCCGAGCAGCTCGAAGCCATGGCAGGCACCTACGGTACGATCGTGCTGAAGAACTCCCCCGCGGGGTTGCGTTTCTTTCGCGCGGACCGGCCGAAGCGGCCGCAAGGAGTTCTCATGACGCCGCTCGACGGAGAGGGCCTGTTTGGCATCGATGGCTACGATGACCTGCGAGCACGCGTCACGGCGACGGGTATCGTGTTGTTTCACGGGGCACCGGACCAGCAGGAAGTCTTTCCCAGAACCGGTTCATCCTCGCTCTGACGTTCCCGAAAGCCCACTTTGACGTGCCGCCAGAGTTCTTGCCAGTCTCAGCTGCATACGCCTCAACGCACTGCTCCGTGTGGAGCATTCCAATAGCGATATCCGAACAGAATGATCCAGTAACCCAGAGGGAGGGTCGGTGACTCGCCGACACATTTTTCTGCGCGGAATGGTAGCTGGACTGTTGCTTGGCCTGATCGGTCAGGCGATGAACTGGCTGTACTCCGCTCACCCCGACGCGAGCGAACTTCGACGTCTCGCTGTGATCGCACAGGCTGTAGGAAGCGCCATCGGGATCCTGTGGCTCGCGCGAGGAATTCCAGTGGAGACGGACATCGGACACGGTATCCGTTCGGACGTCGGCGATGCCAATGAGCCGCCGAAGGTACTCTACGAGCCTGATGCTGTTGAGGGTCGCCATATCAGGCCCGGTCGCAGTCCCTCGTCGGTACCTCGTGGCCGTCTTTCCTAGATTGACAGCACGTTAGCAGAACGGGTTGCTGCTGCCAGTGGCCGGCTCATTGTGTTCGCTGCCCGCACTACGATGAAGCTCCCGCGGCGAAGCTTCGCGTTCGGCAGCCTCTCGGTCGCTGGCGTATCACTGCGTTTGCCTGCCGCATTGGAGGAGGGCCTCGCAGCAGGGCGCGGCATTCAGATACATCGTCAGCACTTCTGGAGATCATATGCAGGTCAAGAGGATCATCGCGAACATTCCGGCATCCGAGCCGTCCACGGTCGACGAGTTCTACCGGAACGTTCTCGGCCTCGATCTTGTTATGGATCATGGGTGGATTCGCACATATGCAGGCGTCGCCCAGATGACGGTCCAGATCAGCTTCGCGAGCCAGGGTGGCTCCGGCACGCCGGTGCCTGATCTGTCCATTGAGGTGGATGATCTCGATGAAGCATTGCGTCGTGTTCACAAAAACGGGATTCCCGTGGAATACGGTCCCGCCAGTGAGCCGTGGGGTGTCCGCCGGTTCTATGCAAGAGATCCGCTCGGCAGGCTCATCAACATTCTTCAGCATGAAGAGTCGGTTGCGCCCTGACCATCGTTCAAGCCGGCGCCCTGAAGAAAGTCGCATAGTGCGCAGTCTGCTCTGTATGCACTCCAGAGGTGTGCGATATCGCGTTCGTTCCGAAGACCCTGAATTCGTCAACTTCGTGTTGTTGCCGGTGGTGGCCAAAGGAGTGCGGCCCATTGCCCGTTGTGCTCGTGCGCCGCAACCTTTGATGAGCCGCTGCGGAGCACCGCGAGCGTTACGTGACTTGCCGAGCTCTCTGATTCCATGACGGACATTCCTCATCTCACAACCCGACGGCTGCTATTGCGACCGTTCCGCCTGAGCGACGGTCCGAGCGTTGAGCGTCTGGCAGGGATGCGCGAGGTCGCGGATACCACGCTGATGATCCCGCATCCGTATCCCATCGGAGGTGGCTCGCTGTGGATCGCCGACCATGCCGCGGCCTGGGCACGCCGCGAGAATCTCACGCTCGCCGTCTGCGCACACGCGTCTCCGGATGAACTGATCGGCGCCATCAACCTTCACATGTCCCTGACACACTCTCACGGTGAGATTGGCTACTGGATGAGCGTCATGAACTGGGGACACGGCTTCGCGACGGAAGCCGCCAAGGCACTGGTCGGATACGCGTTCGACACGGTCGCGCTCCATCGCGTACAGGCACGTCATTTCACGCGCAATGTGGCCTCCGGGCGGGTTCTGCAGAAACTGGGGATGCGCCGGGAAGGTGTTCACCGCGACGCGTTTCGCCGGTTTGGCCGTTTCGAGGACGTTACGGTCTACGCGGTGCTCGCCTCCGAATGGAACGGAGCGCCAGAGGACCCTCGGTCCGAACTACCGAACGATCGTTGAAGCCTCGGGATGAGCTCCTGGGGATCTTCAGGCGTCTTGCAGAGTGGGCGTTGTCGTGATACCCGGCTCAGGGCGCCCTACACTCGGTGATATCGTCGCGGAATCGGTTGGCGCATAACTTGGCGCTGGGCTGCCATCCTCCTCCTCCTCCTTCACACTTTCCGTATGCGCCGCAACTTCTGGCTCGGGGCTGCCGTAGCCTTTTTTGTCTGGGAGAACATTGCAATCACCCGGTGGTTCGCCGCTCACCCCTCTCTGCGCGAAGGGCTTGCTCATGCCTGGGCGACTCTTCAGCAAGACGGGTTGATCCAGCTCGTATGGATCGACATGACCGTGTTCACTCTCGCAGCACTTGGCTGGATGTGGCAAGACGCCACCGCCCGCCATGTGTCCCGACTCCACCGCACGGCGTGGCTTCTGGCGACGGTGATTTTCGGGTGTCCTGGTCTACTCATCTACATCGCCTTTCGATCGAATTACCGCCAAGCGGATCATTCATCCCCCAGCCCGACGCGGACGGTCCAATGAACATTGCTGCTGCGAGAGGGGCGCTATTGAGGTGTGCGGGCTCCGTGCGAACGTCTATCTGTGAATCCTTTGCTGCTGACCGCGGGTGTCAATCGCACTAGTCTGTCGCGGACCTGGCGGCCGATTGGCGTAACCGGTTCGGTGAGCTTGGGAAAGGCGCGAGAGCTGGACCGAGTCATTCGCAGTCTTGTCTGATCAGCAGGTCAGAAATCGTCCCCCCCCCGCAATGCTCCGAAGATGTGGGGCCAGCGAGAGCCCGGCACACAGCGCCCTCCATTTCTCCCCATCGGGTGTGCTTTCCGGGAAAGCGAACGCCACGTGTATGCTGGTGAGTTTCGGGACGAACTCACAAGTTTGTTCGCATGACAAGTATCACTGAGATGGAACAATCCCTGAACCCGACGTCGGGTACGCACCCAATCGTCGATCTCGATGCATTGGATCTCGAAAAGGATCGCCGGGTTGCACGGGCGACGATGCTGCTCCTGCTGGCGCCGACGCTCTGGTTTGCGCGAACCGACATCACGGTCGCCGCACAAAGCAGCGAATTGCTCAATCTGCGAGTACTGACGCGCGTCGTGTTCCTGGGCGCACTGCTTTTTGGCGCGTGGCGTCTCACCCGACTGCGAGACCGCGCCCAGTACGTACGCACGTTGCTATCGGTCAGCCTGATCACCGCGATCTGCATCTCGCTTCTCAACCTGCTGCGCCTCGAAGGCAGTACGTTGCCGCTCCGCACGCCACTCATGTGGCTGCTGGCCTACTACGCTGGTCTCGTCAACCGCCCCGTTCTCCAGCTCATTCCTCCACTATTCATCTCCACCAATCTCATTCTCCTCCGGTTGTTCTGGGTGAGCAGTGGTGAATCGGGGACGATCGATGGCGACATCCTCGTCATCGTCGTGATGAACGCGATCGGCGCGTTGCTGGTGTGGTACCGCAACGAGACGCGCGTACGCGGGGCACAGCTGTGGAAGGCCGAACGTCGCGTTCGTGCGTCACTCGAGAAGGCGCTGGCAGAGCTGAAGCAACTGCGTGGCATCATCCCCATTTGCGCACACTGCAAGGAAGTGCGGACAGAGTGTGGGAACTGGCAAGCCCTCGAGGTATATGTTCGTACACACACCGACGCAGATTTTTCGCACGGCATCTGTCCGGAGTGTGTGGTGAAGCACTATTCCGATCTGTTCGCCGAGTAGGGAGCGCAGCGCATGGAAAGCGTTTCGATCGACTTTGCGAGTCGATGCGACGGCATCTGAAAGCGTGGACGTCAAGCCCGTCGGACCACCAACGAACACAGTCGGCCCAAAGTGCATCGGAAGAGGCATTCTTGACGGCTCGATTACCGTTAACTACTATGTGAATAGTAGTTGAGGTTCCACGACTCGGCGTAGCCGTCATCTGATCGCATACTTTCTCTCCCGGACGCTCCCATGTACGCTCTGGTCGAACCTGGCGCACGGTATTCGGATCGGAGGCGCCTGCGCACCCCGCGCACATCCCGGACTCGAAGCGGGAAATTGCGACAGCTCGGGGGCGCGCTCGCGTTCCAACTTGGTGTGCTTGGTGGGTCTCTGGTGATGTCGCCCGCGTTGCTTGGTGGGCAAGCTGCCGTAGTCGACAATGCGACGGCCGCGGTGCCACAAACACCGGCGGGCCGTCTGCTGACTGCCTGGATCTCTGCCGTCAACGGTTCGGACAGCGCACGACTCGGTGCCTTCCAGCGCGCCGCAATCGGTACCGCACTCCCCAATGGCCTTGTGCTCGGATCGACCACAGGGGGCTTGATGCTCGTCCAGCTGGTGGGAGCAGGCACGCAGCACGTGGAGTTCGTCGTTCGCGATCGGGGTTCCGCGGTGCGCCGCTTCGGTGTCCTCGCCGTCGCAGCAGACGACAGCACCAGGATCAGCTATTTCACATTGGTGGCGCTGCCGCCAACCGCATCGGTTTCGGATCTCCTCGTAACGGAGCCAGAGCGGTCACGCGTCGTAACCGGCACGGCAGAAAATGTTCGGCAATACTACATCGATCGTGAGACCGGCCAGTGGATCGGGGACAGCATCGACATGCGACATCGTCGTGGCGCATATGACGGCATCACGGCAAGCCGGTACCTCGCGGATATGCTCACGAACGAGCTTCGGGCCCTGTCGGGAGATCGCCATTTCCGTGTGGAGTTCAGTGTCCCGGTGCTACCGGTCGATTTCTCTGATTCGTTCACGATTGGCGGTCCCGAGCAACGACGGATGCAATGGGAGCGCGGCAACTGTGCGTTCATCCGCGTCGAACGTTTCGACGACAACGTCGGCTATCTGAAGCTGAACGGCTTCGGTCCCCCGGAATACTGCAAACCCACCGTCGATGCGGCGATGGCATTTGTCAAAGGAACCGACGCCCTCATCGTCGACCTGCGCGACAACAATGGCGGTGACGCGGATCTGGTAACCTATCTTGCCTCGTACTTCTTCACGTCGCGCACGCTATTGGCCACTACATGGACACGCGCGTCCGAGCGGACGGACTCCGCATGGACGACCGAGGTCCCAGGGCCACGGTTCACCGAGTCGAAGCCCCTCTATGTGCTCACGTCCACCCGGACCTTCTCGGCCGGAGAAGCGTTCGCCTATGAACTCCAGCAACTGAATCGCGCCATCGTGGTTGGTGATCCCACCGGCGGCGGCGCCCATCCTACATGGTCACGGCGCGTGACGGACCATTTTTATGTGAACGTTCCCGGCGGGCGTATCACCAGTCCGATTTCCGGCACCGATTGGGAAGGCCATGGCGTACAGCCCAGTGTGCTCGCCCCCGCTGCCGAGGCACTCGATGTTGCCCGTCGGCTCACGGCGACGCACATTCGGCAACGCCGGTAAAGCGTGGCAGAGCAATCGGGCGCCGGTCGACTGACAGAGCGCTGTCGCCAACACTTCGTTGCACTTGACGAAGGCGCACTTCCATGCCAACTGACGAAGACTTCGATGCTGCGGTTCACAGGTGAACGCGGCATCGGCCCGACACGCATTTCATTCGATCATGATAGACAACGCGCGCATACTTACCGAATTCATGGAGGCCGTGTGGAACAACGGCGATCTCGATGCCGTGGACGGCTTCCTGGCGGATCAATACACGATCCAGAGCGATCCCGGTGATCCCTGGGACGGGGCGACCCTTTCCCGCGCCGGGTTCAAGGATCGTCTCATTGCCTCTCGCGCACCATTCCCGGACCTGCGCTTCGATCTCACCGATGTCATCGCGGGCCAGGATTGCGTGGCTATCGCCTGGAGCATGCACGGGACGCAAACGGGTGCGCTTGGCCCACTCCCGCCGACAGGACGTCGCATCAACGTGCAGGGCATGACCATCTATTATTTCCGGGAGGGTCGTATCACGGGACATCGCCAGGTCGTTGATCGTCTCTCGGTTGTTCGCCAACTTGGCCTCGCAGGTCCCGGTGTCGGCATGGCGGCCACCCCAGACAGCTCCGCCGCACCGGCGTCTTCGGCACCACCATCGGCGTCAGCGTGCTGACATTCGTTGCAGGTGTCCAAACGGCCGCAGGGCGTGCGAATGCCCCGGCTGCCATCATGGATACCGCCGTGATCGTGCGCACACGCGTACCCGAGGACCCGACGATACCTGGATCGCCGATCTGCGCGTCGCACTCGTCCTCTGCTACGTCGCCTTGCTTCTCTTGATCGATCGGAGTGCCAGCCTCGAAACCCAGCAGGCGAATGACTCGATGTGGCTTTGAAGCTGACGTAGCGAGGTCCCACTCCTCGCGTACCCCGAACGGAAGACACCATGGGACTCCTGACTTTCAGCATCAATGTGACTCTGGACGGCTGCGTCGACCACCAGGAAGGCATCGCCGACGACGAGACGCACGCCTTCTTCACCCGCCTCTTGGACGAGAGCGGGGCGATGCTCTGGGGCCGCGTCACCTACGAGATGATGGAGAGCTACTGGCCAGCGGTCGCCTCCGGTGACATCGAGGCACCACCGGCGTTGCGCGAGTGGGCGGTCAAGCTGGAGACCAAGCCGAAGCACGTGGTGTCTTCGACGCGAAAGGACTTCCCATGGACCAATAGCCATCACATCGCGGGCGACCTGCGCACCGGCGTGCAACAGCTCAAGGATGCGACTCCGAACGGCGTGCTCCTCGGAAGCGGCAAGCTCGCGACCGAACTGGATCGACTGGAGCTGATCGACGAGTACAGGTTTCTTGTTCACCCCCGGATCGCCGGTCATGGCCCGACTCTGTATGAGAGCGGACTGCCCAGCACGCGACGGCTCGAACTGATCTCCGCCAAGCCGCTCGGCAACGGCGCGGTCGCCGTGCACTACCGACGCGCGCGTTGAATCGAACATGGATCATGTCGCTGATCTGAGCGCCGGTCAACATACACGTCTTCCGCCCATCACTCCGATACGCATCGCGATCGTGGGCAGTCACGGAACGGGCAAGTCGACACTCGTCACGGAACTCGTTCATCGCATTCCCGGGCTCGTTGCCATCGAAGAGCCGTATTATCACCTGCTGTCCGCAGGGCACGCGTTCAGCGAACCGCCAACGATTGCGGACTTCGAAGAACTGGTCGACGCCGCGATCGCCACGTTCGCCACTCACCCCGCACAATCTCTCGTCTTCGACCGCTCACCGGCCGACTATCTCGCCTACCTCGTGGCGCTCCAATCGCAAAGGCCCCTCGGCGATCACGTCGCGGCCACTCTGAGTGCTCTGAATACGCTGGACCTGGTCGTCTACGTGCCCATCGAGCGACCGGACCGTCTCCCGGATGCAGACTTGCCGCGCCTGCGGCGGCGCGTCGATCGTGTCCTCCGGGAAATGTTCATCGATCAGACCTGGGGATGGACGATCCCGTGCCTCGAGGTCCATGGCACGCTGCACCAACGGGCCGATCAGGTGGTGGCGCACATGACCGCACGCGGTATTTTCCGCGCTGGCGTCTGAGGACGCCCTCCGTCCGCGGAAAGGGCAGCGCCCACCGAAACACGAGCAGAGAGATGTCTTCAACACTGCAGCACTTGCACGACGCTTTTGCGCGTCGCGATGCGAGCGCGGTGCGCCGGCTCTTCGAGCGTCATCCGGAGCTTCGTCAGCAGATCGACGCTCCGGTATTCCCGTTCAATGCGCCCGCCATCGTGGCCTACGCTGGCGATCTGGCGATGGTGGAGGTACTTCTCGACTTCGGTGCCGATCCGAACCGGCGCAGTGAATGGTGGGCCGGCGGGTTTCATGCGCTTCACTCCGCGACTGGAGCCGTCGCGGACCGGTTGATCGCGGCGGGAGCGATACCCGACGCCTGCGCGGCGGCTCATCTGGACCGTCTGGATCTTCTGGCTCGAATGATCGTCGAAGATCCGGCGCGTGTGCATGAACGCGGCGGCGATGGTCAGACACCTCTCCATTTCGCGAGGTCGCGCGCCGCCATTGACCAGCTCCTCGCGGCAGGGGCAGATCCGGACGCTCGAGACGTGGACCACCGATCCACTGCGGCCCAATGGATGCTCGCCAGCAAGCAAGGGGAGGGACGATACGATCTCGCCCGTTACCTCGTCGAGCGTGGCGCCACGGCCGACATCTTTCTCGCTGCCGCACTCGGGCTTACCGACCATGCGTGCGACATGTTGCGCGCCAACCCCGCGCTTCTCGATCTGCAAACAGGGCAGGGCGTCTACGCCGAGCAACCACCAAGCAGCTACCACATCTACTTCTGGACCATCGGCAACGGCCGATCACCGCTGGATGTCGCAGCACAGTTCCAGCAGCACGAGACCCTGGACGCGATGTTGGAATTTGCGAGTCCGCTCCAACGTCTGCATCACGCCTGTCTGGCAGGAGACGAGGTTCACGCGAGATCGCTGGTGCAAACGCATCCGGGCCTGATCGAGTCGATGGTCGTGGAGGACCATCGCGCGATCACCGACGCGGCATGGAATGGCAACGCTCGAGCCGTGGCGCTCATGATCGACCTGGGATTCGATCCGCGGACTCCCGGTCACGATTCCGGTACAGCGCTCCACTGTGCGGCGTGGGAGGGCTCCACGGATGCGGTGACGGCTCTGCTGCGTCATCGCGATGCACGCGAGCTGGTCACGATCCGGGATGCGCACTATGACGCCACCCCGCTCGGCTGGTGCTGTCACGGGTCCCGGTTCGGCAACACCAGTCACGATCATGCCGGTGTGGCCAGACTGCTTCTCGAGGCAGGGGCTCGACCCGGACCCGACACCCGGGAGGCATCTGCATCGGTCGAGGCGGTTCTCTCCGCCTGGGATACGCGCTGAGGCGCACTCATCAGCAATGCGCCCGCGCCCGACATTCCGTTGCAGATTCCGCTCGACGAGCGTGAAACCCATCTATCGGATGTTCGCAACTCCGTCCGATAGCCCCGGCCCGTGTGTGCCGGGACTATCGGACGATCGACCGGAAGATCCCCGTCGCGGTTACTGTCCCGAGCTCTCACCCAGTGCGACGAGCAGTTCGTCCAGCTGACCGAACGTCTCGATCAGTGCCTCGGCGGCTCCGGTGCCTGCCGCATCGAGCGCTTCCTTCGACGGATAGGTCTCGCGCAGGGTCACCAGCGTCTTGCCGTTCTGTTCCTCGAAGGTCACCGTGGTGACCGATCCGCCTTCGTCACCTTCTTCGTTGGTCCATGTGAGGCGCGAGGGTGGTTGCACCTCGACATACGTGCCGAAAAACACGGCGGGTTCGGAACCACCAACGTCGAATGCCAACCGGTACTGGCCTCCGACACGAGCGTCGATCTCACAGGATTGCAACTTCATGCCCATCGATCTGGGCACCCACCAGCGTCTGAACAACTCGGGCTGGGTGAATGCCTCGAACACGATCCGCGCCGGGCCGTTGATGGTCCGCGTGACGACCACCTCGCGGTCGGATGTCCGCTCCACCGTGGTGCGGTTCTTCACGGACCCGGATTCACTCCCGATTCCTGCGTCCATCGGTCTTCTCCTTGAGTGTCAGTTCCTGAACGACCTTCTCCAACTCGTCGAAGCGTTCGTCCCAGCGTTGACGGTACGTCTCGAGCCACGCCGTCTCTTCCTCCAATCGGCGCGGGCCCAGCTGGCACGTCCGCACGCGTCCGATCTTCTTCGTGGTGACGAGCCCCGCCTGCTCCAGCACACCGACGTGCTTCTTCATGCCCGTAAGCGTCATGCGGAACTGCTCGGCAAGGTCCGTGATCGAAGCGTCGGCTCGTCCGAGCTGCTCCAGCACACCACGCCGCGTCGGGTCCGCGAGCGCGGCAAACGATGCATCCAGTCGGGTCGTCATATACTGAACCATATGGTTCAGTATCTAGCATGCATGTTTCCCGCATGCAAGGGGGGCCGCGAAGAACGATGTGTCCGGCGATCTCAGCGGGTCATGCGGTCCACGAGCCACTCGACGATCGCGTCGAATCTCTCCTGATCGAGCGCGTGTCCACCATCGACACGCAACTCGGTGATGAAGTCGCCGGCGACCTTGGCCACGACCTGGTCGGCATCCCGTGAGTACTTGTCTGCGGTACCAGACACGACCAGCGTCGGCCGAGGACCGATCGCGGCGAGAACGTCGTGCGTGTCGATTTCGCGAACGAGCCCGGGCACCGTCTCGAACAGGGTAATGCCGGTGTCTTCCCGACGCCGTGTCGCGAAGCTGCATACAGCACCGCTGATGCAGGCGAACCTGCAGCGGGCGTCGATCGCCGCGTGGTAGAGTGCCGTGTACCCACCGTACGAATGTCCGGCCACGCCCACGAATCGCGCGTCCACTTCAGCGGCGTCGAGCAGAACGCTCAGAGCTCTTTGAGCGTCGTCCAGGCACTTCCGCATCAATGTGTCGCCATCGAGCAACCGGTAGGCCATGGCGTTGTAGTGCCGGACCCAATCACGATATTCCGGTTCCACCCCCTGAATCGCTCCCCGTCGATCCTCGAATGTGAGAGCGTCGGGGGCCAGCACGGCGAACCCTCTTCGTGCGAGTGCCGGTCCGAAGGCTTGATATCCGTCCCCCACCTCGCCGGCGACTTCGCTCTTCCCGAAATGGAATTCCCCGTTGTGCTGGTGGAAGACGACCACGCCGCCAAGCGGTTGGCGATTCAGCGGCGTGAACAGGAACGCCGGAATGAGGTCACCTTCGAGACCGCGGTACTCGATCCGCTCTCGGCGGAATCCGCTGGCCTCCCTCAGGTCGCCTCGTCGGAATTCCACGCGAACAGGGTCCGCGAGCGCCAGGCGCGCCCGAAGAGTCGAAGCCAGGTCGGTTTTCATCCGGCAAGATAACTGGCAATCGGATGGCACATGCAACGCCGCCGCGGGCATCCGAGGAGAGCGACTGGCTCGTCGTGTCCACCTGCCGCATTGTTATGGAGACCCGCGGCAGCGCGCTGGGCGTTGGACGGAGAAGAGCATCGCCATCACCGAGGAGACATTCCCATGAACAAAGTGACGCCGTTCCTCATGTTCAACGACCAGCTCGAAGCGGCGATCGAGTTCTACACCGGTACGTTTCCGGATTCCGAAGTGCGCAACATCGCCCGCAGGGGCGAGGATGGTCCAATCAGTTCCGCCGAGTTCGTCGTTGGTGGTCAATTCTTCATGGGCTACAACGGCGGTCCGTACTTCAGCTTCTCCGAGGGAATCTCGCTTTACGTGGACTGCGCGGATCAGGATGAAGTGGATGAATACTGGGACAAGCTCGTGAAGGCCGGAGCGAAGCCCACGCAATGCGGTTGGATCAAAGATCCTTTTGGTCTCACCTGGCAGATTGTCCCGAGACGATTCACCGAACTGATCAGCGATACAGACGCCCGGAAGGTGAAGGCGGTGATGGAAGCGATGATGACGATGGTGAAGCTCGACGTGGCAGAGCTCGAGCGAGCCTACAACGAGGCGTAGGCGTACCGCCGCCGAATGCGGCATGATGAGAATCCGGGCTCCCTTCGAAAACTTTCCACCATGACCACTCCCCAACCCGTCGAGCTGCCCGTGCGCCTGTTCAAGGACGCCACGGCATGGGAAACGTGGCTCGTCAGGCAGCACGCCAAGTCCGCCGGGTTGTGGCTGCGGATCGCCAAGGCGGCGCGGTTGATTCCGGGCATCTGGTGAGCGTGTGTCGGACATCACGACGTGTCAGCCAAACGAATTGGGCAACCTTTGGCGTCTTTCGCGCATCCAACTTCCTGGCACACCAAGTCGTGGAGCCTCGAAGTCCGGCCCAGCGTATGGGTTGACGACAATCATACTGATCGTTCGGGAGATCACATGCGCTTGAGGATGCTGCCGTTGGTGTTCGCGGCTGTTGTGCTGCCCACTTCAGGTCCCGATCCCAGCGATGTGCTCCGTATTCAGGAAGCGTATCGCCTCACGACCGCTATCCAGGACTCCGT
This sequence comes from Gemmatimonas aurantiaca, assembly GCF_037190085.1. Lineage (NCBI taxonomy): Bacteria > Pseudomonadati > Gemmatimonadota > Gemmatimonadia > Gemmatimonadales > Gemmatimonadaceae > Gemmatimonas > Gemmatimonas aurantiaca. The sequence continues at coordinate 89,424 of NZ_JBBCJO010000006.1, read as the reverse complement.
CTGGCCGGGAGGTTGGGGCTCCACGCCATTTCCGCTGCTGCTGGTAGCAGCCGACCGTGAGTACCTGTTCGCGTTCCCGAGAACGCCTCAAGAATTCACGGTAACCGCCCCTTCCGCAGCCTTCCCGGCAGGGCTTCCTGAACGACCGCGTCAATTTCAGCCAGGTCTTCTGGCCACGTTCCCGGCCTTCGGGCCTCCGTCCGTCATTGTTCTGGGACGCCCAGAGGCCACCAACAAAACTTCGACCACCTGGGTCCTGACCATCCTCCACGAACGCTTTCATCAGGTCCAGAATGCGGACGCCGGGTATTTCTCGGAAGTCGAGAAACTCGACTTGTCGGGCGGTGACCAGACCGGGATGTGGATGCTGAACTATCCGTTTCCCTATGGTGCTCCCGGCGTGGCCGACACGTTTGCCCTCCTGTCCCGTCGCCTCGGCAAACTCGTGGAGGGTTCCTCGCGCGAAACACGGCAGGAATTCTGGCGTACCTACGAACGGTTTCTCTCCCAACTATCGGAGCGTGACCGTCGCTATCTCAGTTTTCAGATATGGCAGGAAGGAGTCGCACGCTACGTCGAACTTCGGGCTGCCGATGTGGCCGCTCGCGTTTATGAACCCACCCATGCCTTCAAGGCACTGCCGGACTTTACTCCGTTTGCGAATGCCGCGGGTCAGCTGCGGTCGCGATTGCTCGAAGATCTCCGGAACCCAGATCTCCCACGATACCAGCGTGTCAGCTTCTACTCGTTTGGCGCCGCTCTTGCCCTGGCGCTGGACCAGGATGTCCCAGGCTGGCAGGATCGGTATCTTCGTGAGAAGTTTGCCATTGAACGGTATCTCCACCCAGCTGACTGACAGCGCGACATGTCACTAGGAGTGCGATCTGCCGAACTCGGCGACTCGGCGGCCCTGGCCGCTCTCTTTACCGAGCTCGGATTTCCCGCCTCGACACCAGAGATTTCTGCACGCCTCACCCGAAGCGACAATATCGGTTTGGTCGCCGTGCTGGACGGACGTGTCGTTGGGGTCATCACCATCAATGTCATGCCGGTTCTGCATCGCCCTGAGCCTGTGGGGAGAATTTCCACGCTGGTTGTGGCGCACGATTGTCGAAATATCGGCATTGGCCGGACCCTGGTTGCTCACGCGGAGGCACTACTCGCCTCACATGGCTGCGGTCTCGTTGAGGTCACCAGTAATTTCCGGCTGGAGCAGGCGCATGGCTTCTACAAGTCGCTCGGATACGAGACGACCAGCTACCGGTTCATGAAGGTTCTCGGGCCGACACCGGGATCGTGACGAATCCGCGCGGCGCAGTTTGTTCAGATGTCATGTTCACGGATACTCCTCGATGCGCGTAAAGACCCTCCTACTGTCCTTGCTCGGTGTCACAAGCTGCTCGGCGGAGAATCCCTCTCCACTGCTCCGTCCGGGAGTGCGCTATCAGCTGACCATGGTTGCCGACACCCCTCGGGTCATCCTGCCTGAGGTGGCGGTACGGATTGCACCGGTCACCGACACCGCTACGTACTGGCTCGAGATCGATTCCGTGAAGGCGAACGTGCTTTTCGGGCGGTATGGTGGAGCAAATCCACACTTCTGGGTTCCCTTCTGGTCGGATCGCAAGGTCAATGAGTTCAGGGCGGTACGGTCGGACTCCGGTTGGATCTTCGACCTTGCTCCAAATGTGCTGGATGCTGGGGTCGACCTCACCACCCGCTCAGGCAGCCCACCGGTCCATGGGACATGGCGGGACCGTTCACCGATCTCGCAGGGTGGTGCCTTCATCATCGATGAGTCCGGAGCACAATAGTTCATGGCTGCCAACGACTAGGAGTCCACACCATTTCATGGCGAGGCTGGTACGTAGCCACATCCGCGAATTCATTTTTGGCATGGCTGTGTTATGCCGCATGTTAGTGGTTGCCCCAGGCACGGCGACCGAACTGAGACATGGGAACCACTGAACTGGAGAGCCTATGCGATGTGGAGGATCCAAGCGATCGCTGCTGATCGCGCTGATGTGGGTTGCCTCAGCGACACGATTGTCCGCACAACCGCCGGCCGCCGAGCGGCTGCTCGGATGCTGGACCTTTGCGCTCGCCGAAGGCCACTCCGGGGGGCGGCTCTCGACGCTGACCCCTCCGATCGCTCAGTTGACTTCCGCAAAGGCCACGATCGCCGGTGAGTCGTTGGTGTGGCGTATGGACGCGACTGGTCAACGATTGGACGCGCTGCCACACGAACAGCTGTCGGGCTGGCGTCTCACCGCCGGCGGCGACAGCGTTGCCGTGCGGTTCGGTCGCGGGTTCGCACACAGTGAGTACCTGATGGGCTGGCGACAGACTCCATCTCATGGCCTCGATACGCTGGAAGGCAGGGTCGTCGAATGGTTCGACGATGGTGCGCAACTGGTGCCGCGTGGGATGGCGCGGGCGGTGCGGCGATCCTGTCCGGGATAGGCCGGAGAGGCGCTGCGCGATGGTGATCGCCTCGGGGGCGGGTCTGCTGTGAGCTCCTGGGCCGACGACATGGCAAGACGCCGTTCCGCAAGGCGTTCGATGCGCGCGGGACCCGTTGACGTGCCCGGTGGATCGCGTGGCGCATGAAGACTGTGTGATGTTTTTTCGTTGAGCTGTTCCATCGTGTCTCCACCCGCCCCAGAGAAACAGGTATCCTCCGATGACCATATCCGAAGTCCTCGCTCTGCTCGATACGGAACGCGACGAGCGGGGCATGAGCCAGTGGGAGAAGCTGGGCGCGGGCACTGGCGGACTGCGGAGTTATGGGATCGGACTCACGCGACTGCGCAAACTGGCAAAGGACATCGGTCGCGACCGGGAGCTCTCGCAGGCGCTCTGGAAGACAGACGTTTACGACGCCAGAGTCATCGCGCTGCTCATCGACGATCCTGCTCGCATCACCCGCGATCAGGCCGAAGGGCAGGTCGGGCAGTTGGCTGGCGGCATGTTGGCGCACGTGTTTGCCTCCTGCGACGCCACGCTCGCCAAGACGCCGTTCGTGGTCGAACTGGCCGATCAGTGGGTTCAGAGCGATGACCCCGTCCGCCGCGAGTGCGGCTACGGGCTGCTCTATGAAGCGTCGAAGTTTTCCGGCAAGAAGGCGCCGAGCGAGGCGTTCTTCCTGAGCCACGTTGAGCGCATCTCGGGCACGATTGACCAGGAATCGGAGAAGGTTCGCCTGTCGATGGGCACGGCGCTGATGGGGATCGGGAAGCGGAGCGCCACGTTGAACAGAGCGGCGCTGAAAGTCGCGCAGCGTGTGGGGCCGATCGAATTCACCTCTGTCAGCGGCGCGTGCGAGCCATTCGACGTGGCGAAACATCTGACCACGGATCGACTGAAAGAGAAGTTGGGGGTGTAAGAGCAGCCGTGAATGCACGGACCGCCCGCGCCACGTCACCGCCTCGACGCATTCCTCAGCAGCACCACCTGTCCGGCGTGATACACATTGTGTTGCACCATCCCATTGATCATCACGACGTACGGGACACCGCTGCCGAGTGGCGCGTCAGGATCGCCAGTGCCGACCGTGTCGAACAACTTGTCGAGGGGAAACGCAGCAATGGCCGTCTCGAGTGACTCTCCGCTGACTCGAACCAGTTCGCGGATGGCGTCCCACGAGATCTGTGATCGCTGCCCGGGCGGCGGCCAGTCACCCCGGGCGGGTTCGGCTGGGGGACGGCCGCGAAGTCGTCGCTCCACTTCTTCCATCCAGGCGATCGCATGCATGGTGATCTGCGCGATGGAATGACCACCGGACTCCGGCAGATCAAAGGCTTCGTCGACCGTGACGGAGGACAGCGCTTCGAGTAGCGCGGGTCCGTGCCAGGCAGGCCCGTGCAAAGAGCGGTGGAGTTCGTCACGCAGGAGACGGGGGAGAGACTCCTTCATATCTCCCTCACCCACACATTCCGGAACCGCACCGGATGTGAATGATCCTGCAACTGGATCGGCAGTCGGTCTTCGTGCACTTCATACGGCACGCGAGCCCGATTGGCCGTCGGCCCCACCAGCGGCTGCTTGTCGTGCACCAGGACGCCGTTATGCAGGACGGTCAGTATTGCCGGCGACACCAGCTTGCCGTCGGCAAAACGCGGGGCGATGTAGGTGATGTCGTAACTCTGCCACTCGCCCGGCTTGCGGCTGGCGTTCACGCGCGGCGGATACTGACCGTACAGGGCCGCTGCCTGTCCGTCGGGATAGGTGGCACTCTGATAGGAATCCAGGATCTGTACCTCGTATCGCCCGCCACCGAAAAACACGCCGCTGTTGCCACGATCCTGATCTTCACCGACGGGCGGATTTGGCGACCTCCACTCGATGTGCAACTGCACATCCCCGAATGCCTGCCGTGTCTTCAGTGTCCCCGTACCCGGTGTCACTTCGAACGCGTCACCAACCAGGCGCCATGCGGCCGGACTGCCGTCGGCCATCGTCCAGGCATCGAGCGAGGTTCCGTCGAACAGGACCACGGCATCCGCGGGTGGTGGCGACGGAACGAACGGGCCCGGGTCCTGTACCGGCGGCGCCGGTCGCTCGCGCGAATGTTGTGCCCAGCCGTCGATGAGGGAATCGGGCACGGCACTCGCGGCGGTGACGGGGGACGCGTCGTTGGTCATGGCCGAGTCCTTCGCGGTGCAGGCGACGACAAGAAGAAGGATAAACGCGAGGGACGGAAGGCGAACGGAGTGTGAAGACATCATTCGTTCCTCATTCGTTCGTTGCCTGCGCTGGCGTCACGGTGACGAGTTGGTGTTTCATCAACGGCTGATCGCTCTGGCGACTGTAGTCGCTGGCTGCGCAGAGGACGTTCAGTTCGGGCATGTATCCGGCAACGTTGCCCACTGGGATATCGTAGGTGACGGCCCGGTAGCCATAGACCGTACGGGTCGATCCGTCGCGTGCGTGACTGGTGATGTCGATCAGATCGAACTCGTTCAGTCCGCGGGCGGCCATGTCGGCACGATTCATGAACAGCAGCGTCCGCAGGTTTTTCACGCCACGATATCGATCGTTGTCGGAGTAGATCGTTGTGTTCCACTGGTCGTGTGAACGCATCGTCGCCAACACCAACTGATCGACTGGGGGCAGGACATCCGGAAGCGGCGCCGTATGAAACCCGGCTCGGCCGCTCGGGGTCACGAACACCCGCTCCCTGGCCGGCTGCGCGATCCGGAAGCCGAGCGGCTCACGGACACGACGGTTGAAATCCTCGAAGCCCGGCAACACACGCGCCATCGTGTCCCGGATCCGGTCGTAGTCCTCCACATACCACTCCCACGGCGTGCGCGATTGTGGCAAGGTCGCCCGCGCCATGCCGGCGACGATCGCACATTCCGACTTGAGGTCGGACGACGGCGGGTTTCGCATGCCGACGGAAAGGTGCACTTCGCTCATGGCGTCCTCGACGGTGATGCCCTGTTCACCGCCGGCTTGCATGTCGTGTTCGGTGCGGCCAAGGCAGGGCAGGATCAGCGCCTGCCGGCCGTGCACGAGATGGCTGCGATTGAGCTTGGTGCTCACCTGCACGGTCAGCTCGGTGTTGCGCAAGCCGGCAAACGTGGCGGCGTTGTCGGGTGCGGCGAGACAGAAGTTGCCGCCCATCGCGATGAACACCTTGACCTGCCCCTCGACCATAGCTTCGATCGTGGTGACCGTGTCGAGGCCGTGTTCGCGCGGGGAGGTGATGTCGCACACCTCGTCGAGCCGCGCGATCCATGCCGGCGGCCGGTGATCGATCCCGCAGGTGCGGTTGCCCTGCACGTTGCTGTGTCCGCGCACCGGCGATGGTCCCGCTCCCTTGCGCCCGATGTTGCCGCGCAGCAGGAGCAGGTTGACGATCTCGCGGACGGTGTCGACACCATGTTCCTGCTGGGTCACGCCAAGACACCAGGAGATCACGGTGCGATTGGATTCGAGATAGGCGTCGGCCAGTTCGCGGATGATGGTCTCGCTCACGCCGGACTGGCGGGTGATGTCCGCCCAGTCCGTTGTCGTGACGAGTTCCCGATACGACTCGAAGTCCACCGTATGGTCACGGATGAATGGCGCATCGATCGCCGTCGGATCCGTTGCGGCGCGTTCGAACACGACCTTGGCGACACCACGCAACAGTGCCAGGTCACCGCCTACACGAGGCTGGATGTCCATGGTGCCCGTTTTTGTCGCGCGGAAGGTCGCCATCGCGAGGAAATCGTGCGGGACGATCGCCCGCCGGGCCGCGGCTTCGATCATCGGGTTGACGTGCACGATGCGCGCGCCGCGCTGGGCCGCATGCACCAGCGTGGTCAGCATCCTGGGCGCATTGGAGGCCGCGTTCACGCCCATGATGATCAAGAGATCGGCTTCATCCCAGTCGTCGAGGTCGCAGGTGCCCTTGCCTGTGCCCACGGCGGCCTGCAATGCACGCCCCGAGGCTTCGTGGCACATGTTCGAGCAATCGGGGAGATTGTTGGTGCCGAATTCGCGCACCCAGAGCTGGTAGAGGAACGTCGCTTCGTTGGACAGCCGGCCCGACGTGTAGAACGACGCCTCGTGCGGACTGGACAGCCCGCGCAGCGTCCTCCCCACCAGCGCGAATGCCTCATCCCAGGAGATCGGCACATACCTGTCGCTCTGCGGATCGTACACCATCGGCTCGGTGAGGCGACCCTGATCCTCGAGGGCGAAGTCCGACCAGTCGGACAGTTCGGTCACCGTGTGTGTGGCGAAGAACTCCCGGTCGACCTTCTTCCGGGTCGTTTCCCACGTGACGTGTTTGATGCCGTTTTCGCAGATATCCAGATGCAGTCCATCACGACTGTCTGGCCAGGCACATCCGGGACAGTCGAACCCGCCATTCTCGTGATTCATCTTCAGGATCGCATGCATGCTGCCCACCGGTTCGCGCGTGCGCGCCACGACGTTCAGGACGCTGAGGGCAGCGCCCCAGCCAGCGGCGGGCGCCCGGTCGCCCTTCTGGGACATGCGATCGTCACCGTTCGGTCCCCGGCCCCGGGCCGGTCTGCCGGGTGCACCCCGACCAAAATCATCGCCGGGATGGAATGCTGGATCGGGGGTATTGGAGGGCATGACATATCACATTGGGCATTCGGTGGGTGGTGTCAAGGACAATGTTCGACTGCATCTTTGATGCCGCATCGCGTGTCCGGCTGTATGGTTGATGACGGCCATTCTTCTGGGGTCTTCCTCCGCGTCTCCTGACCATTGGAGGTGTACTTTTCGTGGGCTCTCGAGGGCCGCGCCGTGTATTGTGCGCTCGTTGGGCGACGGGTGGGCGATCAGATCGTCCAGCTGGGCTACTGGGACGATCGGCCCCAGCCCTGGCGTTTCCTGGAGGTGACCGACCAGTCGTTTCGTTGGCAGGCACATCGACTCGATGATGACGGCGAATCGTGACGCCTCGTGACCGAGTTTCATCTGGCCCGGTATGCGTGACGGGACACAGGCATACGTCCGGACCGCCGAGCAGGCCGCGACATCCGTCAAACCCAACGCGGGGTTCATCTCATGTACCTGCCACTTCCTGCTGTCCTTCAAGACTCTGCAACACGCAGTACGCTTGGCTGGTTTGTCGTTGGCCTGGGGCGCAACGGTTCCGAGTATAACGTGCTCTTCATCGTCAGCCTGATGTGTGTGGGTCTGCAGCATGTCACAGCGCGCAGGTCCTTTTCGACAGGCCGGTGAAGCACCATGACTTCCCACAAGCACACACCCGGTAGTCGACCCAGCGACGACGATATTCTGGTCGCCATCGAACTGCATGCCGTCGAAGAACTTCGTCGGCTCTCGACAGTGGCCTCGACCCGAACGAACGAATCCGCGGCAAGTCGGTCGTCAATTGGCTGACGGAGATGTACAGCCGAGGCGACAAGTTCCGCCTATGCCTGCGCCTTCTGCTCGATCGCGGCGCCGTGCTGGATGACCCGGTCGTGGCTCCTGTATTGCTCAATCAACCGGACGTGCTCGCATCGGCGATCCGCTCGAATCCGAAGCTCCTGAGCCATCGGACCACGATGGTGTCGGCGTTCACACCACTGGTTGGGGCATCATTGCTTCACGTAGCCGCCGAGTATGGTCACGCCGACGTCGCCCGGGCTCTGATCACGCTTGGGGCCGATGTCGATGCCAGGGCCGATATCGACGAGTACGGACTCAACGGTCACACACCGTTGTTTCACACCGTGAACTCGAGTCACAACCGGGCCGCACCGATCATGAAGATGCTGCTCGATGCGGGTGCCAGGTGCGACGTTCGGGTCCAGGGAGTAACCTGGGGCAAAGGATTCGAGTGGGAGACCACACTCTTCGATGTGACTCCCGTTTCGTACGCGCAATGTGGACTGCTGCCCCAGGTGCATCGGAACGAATCCGACATCTACGCCAACATCCGGCTCCTCCTCGAGGCGGCTGGTCGCGTGGTGCCTCCGCTCGGGAACGTGCCGAATCGGTATCTGAATCCGAAGGAGTCGGTCCACCCCTCAGGCGATCATACTTGAGCTTCGGGGATCGATGAGCGGCGACTCACAATTGAATGTGTTAGCATCGACCTGATCTGGAAATCGAAACCCACGAATCCCGACCCTGTACCTCCGAACGAACAGGATCATGACCATCAAGCGGATGGACAACGTGCTCATCGTTGTCGACGATCTCGAGTTGGTGAAGGCGTTCTTCCTCGAACTCGGTCTCACTCTCGAGGGAGAGACGACCGTCGAAGGATCGTCCGTCGGGAAGTTGATCGGGCTCGACGAAGTCCGGGCGACGCTGGCGATGCTGCGAACCCCGGATGGACAGGGTATAGAACTGGACAAGTTCCATACACCGGACGCAATCCGATACGGCCCCGTCGATGCACCCGTGAATACACTGGGTATTCGTCGCATCATGTTTGCCGTTGACGATATCGATGTGGTGGTCGCCCGCATGCGGGCCCGCGGAACCGAGATCATCGGGGAGATGCAATATGAAAACACATACCGGCTCGCGTACCTGCGCGGTCCGGAGGGCATCATCGTGGGGCTCGCCGAACGGCGCGGTTGACGCACGCGCGATTCCACGTTCATCCACGCAACCACAACGAGTCCGCGAATATGAACGGCAATCTCGCGTCGATCAGTCCGTTTTTCATCGTGAAGGATCTGCAGGCCTCGATTGCGCACTACGTCGAGCGCTTCGGCTTCCAGTTGGATTTTCAGGGCCCGCCGAACGACGTGTACTACGGTCAGTCAGTCGCGATGGCATCGGTATCATGCTCAAGACGATCGGTCCGGATGTGCTACCGGTGCCCAATCACACGCGGCATGAATGGGCGCGCTGGGATGCCTCCATTTACACCCTGGACCCCGATCTCCTGTTCGCCGAGTTCAAGCAACGCGGCGCCTCGTTCGTGAAGGAGTTGTCGTTCATCGACGATGGCCTGTGGGGCTTCGAGGTCACGGACGCCGATGGATACGTACTGGCGTTCTTTCGGACGCGCGACGAATAGGTGCTGCGCGCTCACGAACCCCGGCGGTGTCTGTCAGTTCATGTACGGTGAACGCCTGCGCGATGCGACTCGGATCTTTCACGTACACGCCGATGGCCAACAGATCGCCGGTATTGAATCCCGTGGGCGCAATTCCGGTCACGTGCAGAGTACGTCCTTCCATGGGCACCTGACGCTGCACATTGCCTTCGGCGAGCGTCTGCTCGATGCCGCCCCGTGCAGTGTCGACGTCGGCGGGAAGGATGAGACTCACACGATATCTGGCGATCGAGGAAGCAGCCTACGACTTCTTCCTCGGCGGCCCCGGATGGTCGACCGGCCCCAGTGCGCGGACACGGTCGCCGCGGATCTCGAGCACCTGGATCTTTCCGCCCGAGAACGCCGACATGCCCACGTCGATCGCCCAGATGGCGCCGTCACAGTAGCTGGCAATTCCGCCTTTCTGGATGGTGTGCCCCACCACCATGCGTTTCGCGCGCAGTATGCCGAGCGCCGCGCGCGCGGTGTCACATGCGGCGGCGTCCGGACTCCGGGAGTAGAGTCGTGTCCAGACGGGACTCTGATCGCCTTTGATCCATTCGGGTTGTGGGGCGTCGTCACGCAGCCACGCCCGCACCTCTTCGTTCATCGGTTCGATGCCACGTTGTGCGTGGGCCGGAAGAATCCCGCCATGCACGAAGGCATTTTCACCGAGGACGAGCATCGTGGAACGGGTTGCCAGCTCTTTCGCGACGGGCCCACCGGGCTGGAACGCCAACGCCCGTCCGCGTTGCGGTGGGGTGACCTTGTCGGGTACTGTCGACAGTGCCGTGGGTGAAGCGGTTTCCATGTTGCTGACGAAGGAGCGAAACCCCGAGTCCGTCACATAACGGAAATCGAAGTACGCGTTCATCAACTCGTGGTTGCCGTTGAGAATGTGCACGGCGCCGCCGGCGCGACGGGCTTCCTCGCTCACGCGCCGCAGCAATGCGAGAATCGCTGCTTCGTCGTCGCCGCGGTCCATCTGGTCGCCGGTCTGTACCACGGTCAGTTTCCCCCCAATCCACCGGTCGGTACTGTCGATTGCTCCGGCCAGCCGGAGCGCCGCACGGGTGGCGGCGAGATCGCCATGCAAGTCGCCAATCGCGACGATCCGCTCGGGGGCGTTCTGCGCGACCATGGGACCGGCGAATGCGCTCAGCGCCAACAGGACGATTGCACAATGGCGCCACGGGTGCGGTGACGCGGCTGGGCGAAAGGACATGATCGACTCCGATGGGCAGGGTAGGGGCATCGGAAGAAACTTACGCGCTCATCGCGGCACCATGGAACGAATCGGTGCTTGACGTGAACTCTCAGAAGCATTTGCGTATCGCAATCACCGACATCAGGGTATCAATCGCCGTGAAGACGCAATATTACACCGCCACGAGTCTGGATGGCTTCCTCGCCACAGAGGACGACTCACTGGACTGGCTCTTCCCGCTCGGCGACATCAACGACACCGGCTATCTGGATTTCATCGCCGGCGTGGGCGCTCTGGCCATGGGGGCGAGCACGTACATGTGGATGGTTCGGCATGCGGAGAAGGTGGCCGAGGAGGCGGGTGCTGCGTGGCCCTACTCACAGCCAGCGTGGATATTCACCCATCGCTCCTTACCAGCCATCGAGGGCGCCGACATCCGGTTCGTTCAGGGTGACGTGCGTCCCATCCACGCGGAGATGGCTCGTGCCGCTGGCGCGAGAAACATCTGGATCGTTGGCGGTGGAGATCTGGCGGGGCAATTCTTCGATGCCGGTCTGCTGGACGAGGCCATCATTCAGGTGGCGTCGGTCACGCTGGGCCGGGGCAAGCCGCTATTCCCGCGCAGGGTCACCAGTCCACCATGGACGCTGCAGTCCGTTCGTCAGGTCGGTTCCGGTATGGCGGAGTTGCGATATGCATTGCCGGATTGATCTGAACACATCGTCGCCACAGTTTCACTCATGACCGACTCGGTGGATCAGACGCACAAAAATACCGGAAAGACAGCGGCAGTGCGGGGCACGGTGCACCTGTTGGACGGTGAGCGTCAGGCTCTCCAGCATCCTGAGCGTAATATTCCCGCGGGGCGTCGATCTTCCGGACGCCGCTCGATCGGTGCGCGTCTCCTCGCACAGGGCGTCGTCATTGGTGCGGCCGCGCTGCTGGTGTTGCGCATGGTGGGAGGCTGGCTCGCCGAACCGCTCGCCACGGCAGCCGAAGCCGCACCGACCTGGCACGTCGAAGTTGCGTCGACGTCCCGTTCGTCCATCATTGCGTTCGCCTACAGTCGCGAGTCGGGTGTACATCTGCTCCGGATACCCGGCAACGGATCCGCGGCGGCACGTCGGGTGATTCCCGCGCGCATCGCCGAGGGTGACCTGCACGTGGTCTCATTGGGACTGGGGCGGCTCGATGTTCGTGGACGCGCTCCCGTGGGATCCCATCTCGAGTCCTACCGTGCGACCTCGCGTGTGGTGACGGTCTTCGATAATACCGACGGCACGGGCGTGAGAACCGGTTGGTAGTCGGGACGACTCGGCTGGGTTTGCACGACTAGGTTTGTGCGATGCCGCATCTCCTGACCATCTCCGGAAGCCTCCGTCTCGGTTCCAGCAACACCGCGCTGCTGGCTGCGGCGGCGCATCTGGCGGCGCCGGACGTACTCGTCACTCCCTACACGAATCTGGCAGCTCTGCCGGCGTTCAACCCCGACGTGGAAGACGGGCCTGATCCGATCTCTGATGCCGTCACCGACTGGCGCTCGGCGCTGGCTTCGGCCGACGCGGTGCTGATCTCGAGCCCGGAGTATGCGCATGGTGTGCCAGGCGTCTTGAAGAACGCGCTCGATTGGGTGGTGGGCAGCGGTGAATTGGTGGGCAAGCCGGTGGGTCTCCTGAGTGCATCCGCGGCGTCGGCATACGTCCATCCGCAGCTGCTGGAGATTCTCGGTGTGATGAGCGCCGATCTGGTGCCGGGCGCCTGCCTGGTGGTCGACATCCCTCGGCGTGGTGTGGATGCGATGGGATTGATGGCGAATACCGAGGTGGCCGCGGTGCTGCAGCAGGCAGTCGGGACCCTCATGCAGGTGGCCGCGACCAGGGCGTCACATCGAGACAGGCTTATCGGCTGACTGTGGACACACGCACGGCGGCCTCGAGCACCCGATCCCGTGGGCTGCCCAGGTCCTCGCGTCGTGTCACGATCACGATATCCGGTGCGATGCCCACGCCTTCGAAGAGGGAGCCATCCGGGAAGGCCGCACGTTTTGCCGATACGGTGATCTGCATGCCGTTGTCGTAGCGCAGAAACACCGGTTGACCGGTGGTGCCCGCTGTCGTGTCGCCCACGACGGTCGCACGCTTCTGCCATTGGAGTGGCATGACGAAGTCCTCACAGGCCGACCCGCAGCCGCCATCGGCGAGAATCACCACCTGTCCGGCAAAGGGTTTCTCCGCACCACCACGGCGCTTCATGCTGGCGCCCAGGCGATCGAACATCGCATTGGGCAGCAGATAGGGATCTTCCTTCCACCACACGAATTCCTTGCCGTTCAGCAAGGTCTTGATGAGTGCTCTCGGGGTGTTGCCGCCCCCATTGCCCCGCACGTCGATGATCAGGGCGCGCGCAGTCCGGTAGGGCCCGGTGACGAGTTCCAACGCCTGTGTTTCATACTGCGGTGCCCCGAACGATCCGATGGCGATGTAGGCCACCTGTCCACTGTCGATCCACCGGCCGCGCACGACCTCCGGCCTCGATGCCGTATCGGATGGTGTCACGGATCGCTGTACGACCACCTGTCGACCGTGCTCCAGTCCGAGCGTCAGTCGATGCGGCCAGAGGAAACCGCGGGCCGTGAATTCGCGCCGCCGGGCGCGATCGCTGGACGCACTAATGTACTTCGCCTGAGTGTGATACACACTGTCGGCAGGCAGACCGTCGATGGTCATGACGATGTCACCGACATGCAGATCGGGATGGCGTGATGTCGTCACCACCCATTGCCCGCCTATCCAGGCCAGCGAAAATGGCAGCAGAGCGGGATCGGCATCGCGCATCCACGAATCGCCGAACGTCGTGTGTCCGTTGCGGAGCGATGCGATCAAGGCACGCGTGAGCAGCGAGAACTCCCATCGTGACGACGTCATCAGCGCCCGTTCGCGATAGCGTCCGTACTCGACGTCGATATCGTAGCCCGGAATGCCGGCGAAGTGCGCAAATCGTTGGTCGATGAGTTCCCGCAGGTCCCGCACGATTCGTTCACGCGTGCCGCGTGGTATCGTATCGTTCACGGGCGTCTGACCGTGGACCTGCGAGGCGATGAAGCTGCCGAGTCCGATCAGTACTGCGGCAAGCACCTTCATGGGGACTCCACGGCGTGGCGGTCGGTACCGGGCATCGGGATGTTGACGGTGTCAAGATTCACCTTTCGATGTGACACTGTCAAGATGGTCCGGATCCCTCCTGTCCCGTATCACCATGGCGACCTCCGCAACGACCTGTTGGCGGTGGCGTTCGACATTCTGAAGGCCAAGGGGCCGGCCGGGCTGTCGTTACGGGAAGTGGCGCGTGAAGCGGGAGTGAGTCACCAGGCGCCCTATCACCACTTTCCCAGTCGGGCACACCTGCTGGCGGCGCTGGCCGCGCAGGGGTTCGATCAGTTGGCGGCGGAACTCGACGCCGTGCAGGTCGCTCCGGGCGATGTCGAATCGCAGGGGTACGAAACGGCCGTCCACTATGTGATGTTCGCGGCGCGCCACCCCGAGCGTTTCAAACTCATGTTCGGTGGTGAACTGGGGCCGCGCACGCAATATCCGCAGCTCGACGAAGCGGCACGACGTGTCTTCGAGCGACTCGTGCGGCCATTGGGAGCGACGATACGTCCCGGGGCTGGCAATCCGCCGCCGGTCGTGTTGACATCATGGGCGGCGATGCATGGATTGGCCGCGCTCGTCGTGGACGGCCAGGTGCGTCTCGAGGGACAGGCACTCGAGGAAGCGGCGCGTCAGGTGGCCACGGTGCTCTGGGTGGGCATCAAACGCACCGTATTGGAATCGACGTCATCCGTCTCCCCACTATGAAGCTATAGTACACCCCCCGACTTGCGGCAATCCCATCCCGTGGCTCTAGACTTGCGCGCTTTGCGAGAGCAGGGCCGGAGCCTTTCATGCACGCAGACGGGAGTGAGCGATGAATCACGCGACGCATCACGGGATCAAACACGGGACAAGTCACGATGTGTTGGACCTCAGGGAGATCGGTCGGCACCGCGCTCGCAGGGATGACACGCCGATCGCCATGGTGGGTGGGAAGGGCGCCCATCTGGGAGCGCTGTCACACATCGAAGGAATCGATGTCCCCGCCGGATTCTGCATCACCACCAATGCGTTCCGGCGCATCATCGCGGTTGCACGGGCCGGCGATGCCCGGTTCGACGATCATCTCGATCAGCTGACCCGTCCCGACCCCATCGGCCAGGAGACGGTGCGGACATCGAGCGCTGTGCTGCGCGACATCATCGAAGCCGCCGCCATTCCGCCGGATCTCACACGGGCGATTGCACAGGCCATCGAACAGGTACACGCGCGATCCGACGCCGCGATCGCGTGGGCCGTTCGTTCGAGTGCCACCGCGGAGGACCTGCCCACCGCGTCTTTTGCCGGACAGCAGGACACGTATCTCAATGTCATCGGCACCGCCGACGTTCTCCGGCACATCAGCAAGTGCTGGGCGTCGTTGTTCAGCGAACGGGCCGTGACCTATCGTCTGCGCAACGGCATCGATCACCGACAGGTGTACATGGCCGTCGTCGTGCAGCAGATGGTGTTCCCGCACGCCGCGGGCATGCTCTTCACCGCCGATCCGGTCTCCGGCAGCCGCCGGATCTCCGTCGTGGAAGCCGGCTTTGGACTCGGTGAAGCGCTCGTCACCGGCCTGACCAATGCCGACCGATATGAGGTCAGAGGTGGCGCCATCATCACGAAGACGATTGCCGCAAAGACGCTCGTGGTACGGACCTCACCAGGGGGAGGAACCACATCACGGGCTGTGGAAGGAGTCCGGCAACATGATCCGGCACTGACCGACGATCAGGTCATCCGGCTCGTGGAGCTCGGTGGCCGGATCGCCGCACATTTCGGCAGTCCTCAGGATATCGAATGGTGTCTGGTGGACGACGGGTTCGCGATCGTGCAGAGCCGACCCATCACGACCCTGTTTCCCATCCCCGAGACACACGACGGCACGAACCACGTCTATCTGTCCGTCGGTCATCAGCAGATGATGACCGATCCCATGAAGCCATTGGGGATCTCGTTCTGGCAACTGACCACGCCGAAGCCCATGAGCGTGGCGGGTGGGAGATTGTTCGTCGACGTCACCGAAACGCTCGCCTCACCGGTGCAGCGTGCCGGCCTGCTGGACATGATCGGCAAATCCGATCCCCTGCTCCCCGAACTGCTGCAGGAGATCATCGACCGGGGCGACTTCCTTCCTCCCGACAGCAGCGCCGCCACATGGCCGATGGGCGATATCGCACCGGCGGGCGCACCGGCAGGCGCACTGGCGCCGGTGGAAGACGATCCTGCCATCGTCACGACGCTCATCGCACGCAATCGCGACTCGGTCGCCACACTGCAGCAGGAGATCCAGGGCAAGACCGGTCTGGCGCTCATCGAATTCATCCTCACCGATATCCAGGAGCTCAGGCGGCTGCTGTTTCATCCAGAGAGTCATCGGGTGATCATGGCGGCGATGAACGCGACGTGGTGGCTCGACGAGCATCTTCGGGCGTGGCTGGGCGACAAGCGCGCCGTCGATGCGCTCACGCTGTCGGTGGCGAACAACATCACATCGGAGATGGGGCTGGCGTTGCTGGATGTCGCCGACGTCATCCGTCCCTATCCGGACGTCGTGCGTTTTCTCGGGCACGCGCTCGAGCAGGCCGATGCACATTTTCTCGACGCGCTGCCTGCGGTGGACGGCGGTACGCAGGCACGGGAGGCCATCGGGAGGTGGCTGCACACATACGGCATGCGCGGCGTGGGAGAGATCGACATCACGAGGCCGCGCTGGAGCGAGCGGCCGCTCATGCTGCTGCCACTCCTGCTCGGCAACATCCGCAACTTCGAGCCGGGCGCCAGCGCACGACGTTTCGCCGAGGGACTCGATGTGGCGCGCGAAACGGAGCGTGATGTGCTGACCCATCTCCGCGATCTGCCCGATAGCGAACAGAAGGTTGCGGAAACCAGGCGCATGATCGACCGCGTGCGGACATTGATCGGCTACCGCGAATATCCCAAGTACGGCATGGTGAGTCGCTACTTCATCTACAAACAGGCCCTGCTTGGCGAAGCGGAGCGTCTCGTGCGGGACGGCGTGCTGCACGAGTGTGAGGACATCTACTATCTCACGCTACAGGAATTGCGGGATGTCGTACGGACACATGTGGCGGACGCCGGGCTCATTCTCAAACGCCGGGACGCGTTTCGCGGCTATCAGGCACTCACCCCGCCGCGTGTGCTCACTTCGGACGGGGAGTGCATCAATGGGAAATACCGGCGAGCCGACATCCCCGCGGGCGCACTGGTCGGTTTGCCGGTGTCCGCGGGGACGGTGGAAGGGCGGGCTCGCGTGGTGCTGGACATCGCCACGGCGACCATCGAACCGGGGGACATTCTGGTGACGGCGTACACCGATCCGAGCTGGACGCCGCTGTTCGTCGCGGCGAGAGGACTGGTGACCGAGGTGGGTGGTCTCATGACTCATGGCGCCGTGATCGCCCGCGAGTACGGTCTGCCCGCCGTCGTGGGAGTGGAGGGCGCCACGAAGCGCATTCGTGATAGGCAACGTATCCGTCTCCATGGCACGGAGGGATACATCGAGTTCCTGTCATGAGACCACTGACCGCCGTCAGCCTCCGTGCACGAGATACGCTTCGACCGACAGCAGATTGCGTTCGCCGGCCATGCGGACCACGCCGAGCAGTCGGGTCATCTTGTTCACTTCCTCGAGCTGCTCGTCCACGAACCACTGCAGGAAGTTCTGCGCGAGATAGTCACTTTCACTGGCGGCCATGTCCATGAGACGTTTGATCTGACCGGTGACTTCCACTTCCCACCTGAGCGCGGCCGACAGTGCTTCCTCGGCCGACGCGAACGTATGCACGGGTTCCTTGATGGGGGGAAGCCGGAGTTCGCCTCCGGTTTCCACCACATAATGCAGCAGCTTCTGTGCGTGTTCCCGTTCCTCGTCGGCCTGCTTGAAGAACAGTTTCGCCAGTTGCGCGAGATGGATGCGATGGAAATGCGCACCGATGGCGTAGTACTGCAGGCTGGCGCCGAACTCGTTGCCGATCTGGGCATTGATGGCCTGGGCAAGTGTCGCGCTGATCAGCATGGGAGCTCCTTTCACACGATGGGATGAACCACGGACTTCCCGCAGTCTATCGGGTCTTCGGATAGAGGCAAGCGGGCGTGATGCGATGGCTCCCGATGAAAATCGTTCCCAAAAAAGAATGCATCCTGCGCGCCCTATACATCGAGGGTGATGCTCACCGGACAGTGATCGCTTCCCATCACATCCGCATGAATCTCGGCGGCCGTCACGGCGTCGCGGAGCGCGGAAGAGACCAGCACGTAGTCGATTCTCCAGCCCACGTTCCGGGCACGCGAGTTCGCGAAATGGCTCCACCAAGTGTAATGACCGTTGCCCTGTTCGAAGATGCGGAGCGAGTCCACGAAGCCCGCATCGAGGAATGCCTGGAATCCCTGGCGTTCCTCGGTGGTGAACCCTTTCTTGCCGCGATTGGGTTTGGGGTTGGCCAGATCGAGTTCGGTGTGGGCCACATTGAGATCACCACAGAATACCACGGGCTTCTTCTTTTCGAGCGCTTTGCAGTGCGCGAGGAACGCCGGATCCCAGTTGACGGAGCGCAGTGGCAGTCGACTCAGGTCGTCCTTGGCGTTCGGGGTGTACACGGTCACTACATAGAACTTCGGGAATTCCGCCGTGATGATCCGGCCTTCGGTGGTGCTGTCGCGGCCCGCGTCGTCGACGAAGGTGAAACGCTTGGCCACCGCGCTGGAGAAGCCAAGACTGACACTCAGTGGCTCGGTCCGGCTGAAGATCGCCGTGCCCGAATAGCCCTTGGTCGTGGCGGAGTTCCAGTACTCGTGATAGTCCGGCAGGTCGATCTCCACCTGCTCACGTTCGGATTTGGTTTCCTGCAGGCACAGAACGTCGGGGCGATGTGCGTCGATGAAAGGGAGAAAGTTTCCTTTCTTCAGCACGGCCCGCAGGCCGTTCACGTTCCAGGAGTAGATCTTCATATGCCGTGCGTGGTTGAACGGTGAAAGGCGTGAGGCCGGTCGCTGCATTCCGCCGGTGTCGTACGCTGCTCCATACGTTGTGCTGTATGGCGCCCCGCCGGTGGTCGTGTCAATATTGTGCGCACGAGGGCCTCACCATGACTGGCACGTCCGCACGCATCACCGGTATCGCGCAGTTCGTCACGGAAATTCTCCGCATCCGTACGGAGTGGTTTCCCGAGGATCAGCACCCTGAAATCTGGTACCGCGGGGTCGGGAGCACACTGTACGACCTGGTACCGGGGGCGTATTGGCGCCGGAACTGCGATGAAGGCAGTCTGGTGCTCAGTTTCCGCAGCATGGCTCCGGCGCTTCTGCAGCAGCAGCCGCAGGACGACTGGGACTGGTACTTCCTCATGCAGCACTACGGGCTGCCCACACGTCTGCTCGACTGGACCGAGAGCCCGCTGGCGGCGCTCTATTTCGCGCTGGAATTCCAGCCGGCGCGGGACCAGGTGCCGTGTGTGTGTGGATCCTCGATCCACTGGCGCTCAACCGATTGTCGGGAACCGAAGCCATCGTGGTGCCGCGTCCGGGCCTGTGGTCGGACTACTGGCTGCCCGACCTCTGCGGCCGCGGTATCGCGATCGCTCCGGTTGGTGACGATGGGCCGGCCGACAACAGCCGGCCTCTGGCGATATTCCCCAAGCGCCACAATCCGCGCATCGTCGCCCAGCGGGGAACGTTCACCGTGCATGGTATCGATGAGACGCCCATCAATCGCCTGCCGCTGGTGGCGGGTGATGGCACGTCGGCGCGCAGTTTCTGCGTGGAGATCGATCCCGCGGCGCGTGATGCGATGTGGGCGGAGCTCTGGGCACTGGGGATCAACAAGGCGTCCATCTATCCGGAACCCCAGAGCCTCGCCGAGGACCTCAAGCGGGCCTATCGGGCCCAGTAGTCTGCGGTAGTCGACGCGCGATCCCGTTTTCGCGATCACGTTTTTCGGAGTCGGAGCAGGTATGGCGAACCGCATGGTGGTGGCTCTCGTGCATGGATGGTCGGTCACCAACACCGACACGTACGGCGCCCTGCCGGAACAACTCGTCGCCCGCGCGGCCGCGGCCGGCGTGACCCTCGAGCGGCGTGACGTCTTCCTCGGACGTTACGTGTCCTTCGACGACGCGGTCACGATGGCCGATCTCACGCGCGCGCTCGAAGCCGCGGTGCAACGGGAGATCGTCCCCACGCTCGCGAAGAACGAACGCTTCGCGATGATCACGCACAGCACGGGCGGACCGCTCGCCCGTGAGTGGTGGCGGCGTTTTCACAATGGATCGTCCGCGAACTGTCCGGCGAGTCATCTGGTGATGTTGGCGCCGGCCAACTTCGGCAGCGCGTTGGCGCAACTGGGCAAGAGCCGCATCAGCCGGTTGAAGAGCTGGGCTCAGGATGTCGAGCCGGGTGTGGGGGTGCTGAACTGGCTCGAACTGGGCAGCCCGGAGGCGTGGTCGCTGAATCTGGATTGGACGAACAAGCGTATCCGTTCGTCGGAGAACGCACCGGTGTACCCCTTCGTACTCACCGGGCAATCCATCGATCGCTCCCTGTACGACTATCTCAATACCTACACCGCGGAGATGGGCAGCGATGGCGTGGTGCGCGCGGCGGCGGCCAATCTGAACTCCCGCTATGTGCTGCTGCGCCAACAGTACGTGGGTGGCCGGCTGACCAAAAAGCCCTGGCCCCTGGAGCTTCGCGCCAATCGCATCAATGCCGCGCCGAACACGCCGTTCCGTCTCATTCAGGGAGCGGCACATTCCGGTGAGGCGCGTGGCATCATGCGCTCGTTGCAGGCTGGAACACCGGACACGGGACTCGATACGACGGAGCAGGTGTGGCGCTGTCTCACCGTGCAGTCGATGGAGGCCTATCGTGAGCTGAACAAGGTGTTCACCGAAGAGACGGCGCGCATCGTCGAGCATGAGCGTGTGGAGATCGAGGCGGTGCGGCTTCTGCCGGATCGCGAGCACATCCACGATCCCTGCGCGATGCTCGTCGTGCGGGTGGTCGATACGGAGGGATTTCCCGTCACCGACTTCGATCTGCTGTTCACCGATCACACGGGGAATCCAGACGGACTGCCGCGCGGCTTCCTGGTCGATCGGCAGCAGAACCGCCGCGCGCCGAACCATCTCACGTTCTTCTTCAATCACGCCGCGCTCACGGGCGCACCGGCGGTCGCCGATCCGAGGAATCCGGCGCGTGAACTGCGGCCGGCTCTGACCGGCCTCAAGGGACTGGGCATCCGGATCACCGCCCGTCCGGACAACGGTTTCGTGTTCTACATGCCGGCCGAATACATCGCGGAACAGCGTTCCATGCTGGATGCGTTGCGGCCACACGAGACCACGCTTCTGGAGATCGTGCTGCAGCGTCTCGTGGATGGATCCGTGGCCGCTTTCGACAAGGCCACGGCACCGCGCCGTTCATTCAAGGACGTGAAGCTGAGCGGTCCGATCGATGAGGATGCGGCGGCGGGTTCCTGACGTGGGATGGCATCACATCCGGATCTGCCCGATATCGTGCGTCGGATGAGTCATGGGGAGCAGTATGGTGCGGCCTCGTTCCATCCGATGACCAGGCGGGCCCCCACACCCATCACGCAGGTGGTCCGGGTGGCTTCGTGGAACGCCATCGCGAGCCACCCGCGATTGGTGGCTTCCAGTATGGCGATTCGCACGCCATTGGGTATGTCCACACGCAAACGATCGATCGACGTGGTGTAGCTCGCCGAGTCGGCATAGGCCGCCTCCTGCTTCATGACGAGTTGCTGCAACAACGCGGTGAGTGCGGCTCGTTCGGTCGCCGACCCGGCAGTGGAAGGCGTCGGGGGAAGATTTCCGCGCTTGTGAGCGCTACCGGCGCCCCGCAGAGAAAGTCCGACGATCTGCGGCAGCCCGTCCTGATCGGTGGATTGGCCGATGGCCATCGTGTCGTTCACGAACTGCAGACGGAAAGGGCTGCCAAAAACGGCGCTGTGCAGCGGGGCACCAGCGGCATCGAATACCTGCCATGTCGCAGATGTGATCCCGCGGGCCGCCCAGAGGTCTCCATTCCGGGCCTGACGAACCACCACGGGATGCCACGATCGTGTACGGGTGTCGACGACCTCGCGGGCGATACGGCTCAGCGCCTGCACAGACGGGGCGCGTTGTGGATCGATGGACGCGTTGAAAACCAGAGTGCCTTCGGCCACCCAGGCGGCCGCGGTGGTCAGGCTGGCAGCATCGGCACCGGTTGCCAGCACCCGCGCATATTCGCCGGAAGGTGACAGCAAAAGCCATCGGCGCAGTCCTGCATCGAATGCGGCAATCGAATCGCCGCGATAGCCCACGAAATCTGGCGCCACACGAAACTCGCCCGGGCCGGCACCGGCGCGGCTCATCTGCCGCACGGTGGCACGGGCCTCCGACCACACACGAACCGTGACGGGTTTGGTATCGGCGAACAACACGCCTCCGTTGTCCACCACGCGGATACCGCCGAGCGCGGCGATCTCCAGCGGTTCTCCATTCTGCTCGAGGGGGAAGACACGCGCCCCCCGCAGTAATTTCCCGGTGGCCAACGAAGGGGCCGACTGGGCAACCAGCAGCGTCGGCGCAATCAGCAGGGCGGCAAGAAAGACTCGCATGACAAGATTCCTCGGTGCGGGATGGACCACCAACAATCGACGATCCGCGTCGGACCGGTGTCACACTGGTGGGGAGGACGCATGCTGATCCGCGCGGGTCGTTCGAATGGGCGCGTGTCGTGGTGGCCACGCCTGCTGGCTCTGGGCATGCTGGCGGGCATCGCAGACCGGATCGAGGCGCAGGAGTGCCCACGTTCGACACTGCCGGCGTACGCTCACAATGACTATGCGAACCCCAGGCCGCTGCTGGACGCACTCGCGCTGGGATTCCGTGGCGTCGAAGCGGATGTCTTTCTGATCGATGGTGTGTTGCGGGTGGGGCATGACCAACGCACGGCCCGCACGGGAGGAACGCTCGATTCACTCTATCTCGCACCACTCCGTTCTCGTATCGCACGCTGCGGGGCATTGACCACCGATGGGCGGCCTTTTCTCCTGACCATCGAAATCAAGGAGGCCTCGCCGCCGACGTATGACGCCGTGCGTACGCTGCTTGCCAGCTATCGCGAGCTGCTCGAGCGCCATGGCGCCAACCCCGCATTATCCGTCGTGCTGGTAGGCTGGTCGCCCTCGGCGTCACCAGCGGACGGAAGCATCGATGCGCTGATCGGTGTGCAGCACCGTCTGATGCGCACCGATACATGGCGCCCGAACACACTCGACGCGCGTGTGCATCTCATCAGTCTCGACTATGGAAAAACCATCGGGCGATGGTGGCGCACTTCCGGTGGACGACAGCAGTGGTGGAATGCGCTGCGCGCCGTCCGGGCTGCCGCGCCCGATCGACTCATTCGTGTGCACAACGTGCCGGTCGATTCGGCGATCTACGTCCGGTTGTACGATGCCGGTGTGGATCTGATCGGTACCAAGCAGCTCGCGGAGTCGGAGCGGATTCTGCGACCACTTGGCAGGCACTGAATCCGCTGATGCATCCCGCTACTGCACGTGTCCCCGACGAAACCGTGCTTCGGCCGAGTCGACATAGGCGCGATAGCCTACGGGATCGATGAAAGGCGTCACCGGGTCGGTGACCGAGTCCCGTGCGGCAAACTTGCGATATCGACCCCAGAGTCTGGCGTGAGAGCTGACCCAGATATCCGCCGGCAGGGCACGCAGCACCACAAAGCTCCGCTCGAAATCCGCGTCCTGCTCCGGGTAGCCGCCAATGCCGAGTTTCACCAGACTGCAGGCACTCACCACCTGCAGGACACGCTCGCCGTCATGAACCGGCAACGACCAGGATGTGCATCCGCGCGTATGTCCGCCCGTGATGTGGGCCGTCAACACGATGGGGCCGACACGCACCATGTCACCGTCGACGAGACGATGATCGACGCGTGCCACGGGATATCCCAGGATCCTCGCACGGAACAGTGCGCGCAGCGGCCATGGGAGATCGACATCGTCTCCACCCGCTTCGATGACGTCGGCACTGGCTGCACTGGCCCAGAGTGTTGCCCCCGAAGCCTGCTGCAGCGCCGCCAGTCCGCCGGCATGATCATGATGCGGCTCTGAGTTGAGCAGCACTTTCACATCCCGGATGTCGAACCCCAGCTTCGCGATGCTGGCGATGATCATCGGTGCCGTGCCGGGATACCCACCGTCGATCAGTACGTGTCCTTCGGGGCCGGCAATGAGAAACGCCGCGACATCATTGGCCCCGACATAGTAAAAATTGCCCGCGATCCGGAACGGCTCGGCCGGCTGCTGTCCGCCGCGGTCTCCATTGGCCTTCCATACGCGGAAGAGTGCGAAGAGACAGGCGACTGTGAACAGCAACAGCAGCAGACGGGTCCGACGCGTGAAGAAACGGCGTGGGGCGCTCAGTGCCGGTCTCCCAGTTGCCGATCGACGCGTTCATCCAGTACGGGTGAGGCATCGGAATCAGTCCCTGCCGTGAGCAGGTCCCGCCGCGCGGCGCGGCGGGCCAGCATCAGCGATCCCGACGCCGCGAGCGCGCCGCCCAGGGTGGTGATGGCCAGAACGAAGACCGGCAGTCCCGCCGATACGCCCTTGCTGCCGAGGATGAGCCCGGCCAATGCGCCGAGGGCAGCAAAAACAGGTAGGGAGAGCTCGTCGAATCGACGGCGGCCGGCAGCAACGAACAACACGACGGCGAAGATCAGACCGCCCAGAAATGCAGGAATGGCCAGGGTCTGTGGCCACATGTCCACCGCGGATGCCCCAGGCAGACCGCCCGGCAGCACATTGTCGAGCAACTCGATCACACCACCGACCGCCGCGCCACCCATGGCCCAGACGAGGCCCATGCCGAGTACGCCGCGCAGGCGTCTCAACCAGATTGTCACACCGTGTCCGTTGTCAGGGAGGAAGAGGTTCCGGGTGATCGTGCTTTGCAATATAAAGTACTCTCCGGCTCGGTCTCCTGCAACCCACCTGTGCTGGCGCGGCACCTCCATGACGGTAGGTTCGGGAGGACCATGACCCGACTCCTCGCTGCCGAACCGCAACTCCACGTCCGCGACCTCCACGCCTCCGTCGACTACTACACGCGTGTGCTCGGCTTTTCCGTCGCTTTCGTGTACGGGGATCCGCCATTCTATGGCCAGGTGCACCGGGATGGCGTACGACTCAATCTGCGCCACCTCGATGTGCATCCGATCGACCCCACCCTGCGCGATGCCGAACAATTGTTGACGGCTTCCATCGTGCTCGATGACGCGGACCCGTTGTTCCGCGAGTACCAGCGCAGCGGAGCCCTCATCGTTCAGCCGCTCCAGGACGAAACGTGGGGAGCCACGACATTCATCGTGGCCGATCCCGATGGCAATCGACTGCTCTTCGCCAGCGGCAGCTCCGCATAGACGGCACCGTCGTTCGTCACGGGGCGTCCAGAAATCTCGTGACGAGCTGCACCGCGGCGGGAATGCATTCCTCGCACGCGTGCATCGCCGACAGTTCGCCGATGTAGGCACCATGTTCGGCGCCCGGGAAGATCGCGAGCTGGGCATGAGGCAGGAGTCGCGCCATGCGCACGGCATGCTCGGGGCGAATGGCATCGGCATCACCGATCATCACCAGTGTCGGCGCCCGGATCGCGCGAATCTCGTCGTCGGTCCAGTCGTGAAAACCGTTGAGACGGGCCATGAGTTTGTCGGCGAGTGCCGGCAGTCGCGTGGTGTCGGGCGCGCTCTCCAGATACGCCTGGCGAAGCGCGGGAGGCATCTTCGCCGGATCGGGCGGCAGCTTGAAGAACGCCCACAGGGAATCGGGAATGCCGTCTTTCGTGACAAACCCCGATGCGACGATGAGGCGATGCGTCAGTGCCGGATGACGACGCGCCAATTGCAGCGTGGTATTGGCGCCGTTGCTGAATCCGAACACATCGGCCTGTGTCACGCCAAGATGCGCGAGCAGTGCGGCCACATCGTCGGCGTCCTGCTCGAAGGAAAGCGGGGCAGGGCGATCGGGTGTGTGACCGTGGCCCTGCAGTTCGATGGCGATGATCTGCCGTGACGAAGCCAACAGCGGCAGCACGCGTCCGAATGTGGTCGTGATCGTCGATCCGCCTCCGTGGAGCAGCACCAGCGGAGGTCTCCGATCGCGACTGCGACCGTGGATTTCGTAATACATCGGGAGCCCGTTCACGGTGGTGTACTGGCCCGTTGCTGCCGATTCACCAGCCCGCATCACCGGATGGGTCGACCCCGGTTTGGTGCAGGCGCCGAGCACCGAGGTCGCGAAGGCCAGACAAATTCCGCGCCCGACGCGAACAGGCAGACTCTTGGGGCCAGCCATACCGCCTCTCAAGTAAAGGGTTCCCGGGTAGAACAAATACTAAAGTAATTGCTTAAGTAAATGCCTGAGTGTCTTATCAGTCAAGTGGATAATTGAGTATTGCGCTGCGGGTATGAAAAACGGGGCGCCCCGGCCACTGCCGAAGCGCCCCGCCTCCCGCCTCATCCGCCAATCAGGCCAGGTCGAAACGATCCAGGTTCATCACCTTCGTCCACGCCGCCACGAAGTCCTGCACGAACTTCTCCTGCGCGTCGGATTCGCCGTACACCTCGGCCAGCGCGCGCAGCTGCGAGTTCGAACCGAACACCAGGTCTGCCCGCGTTGCGGTCCACTTCACCTCACCCGAAGCGCGGTCATGCACTTCGAAGAGATTCGGCGAGCCGTCCACTGCCTTCCAGGCCGCGCGCATGTCGAGCAGGTTCACGAAGAAGTCGTTCGTGAGCGTCTCGGGGCGCGACGTGAACACCCCGTGCTGGCTCTGCCCGGCGTTCGCATTCAGCACGCGCAAACCGCCCACCAGTACGGTCATCTCCGGCGCGGACAGCGTGAGCAGCTGCGCCCGGTCCACCAGCAATTCTTCGGGCGAGATGCTGTAGGTCTTCTTCAGATAGTTGCGGAAACCGTCGGCGATGGGCTCGAGCACCGCGAACGACTCCACATCGGTCTGCTCCTGTGTCGCGTCCATGCGCCCCGGGGTGAAGGGCACGGTGATGTCCACACCGGCCTTTCGTGCTGCCTGCTTCACCGCCGCATTGCCACCCAGCACGATGAGATCGGCCAGCGAGACGCGCTTGTTGCCCGCCTGCGCGGCATTGAAGGTCTGCTGGATGCTCTCGAGGGTGCCGAGCACTTTGCTGAGCTGGGCGGGTTGATTCACCTCCCAGTCCTTCTGCGGCGCGAGACGAATACGCGCCCCGTTGGCTCCGCCGCGCTTGTCGGAGCCGCGGAACGTCGACGCCGATGCCCAGGCGGTGGAGACGAGTTCGGCGATCGACAATCCCGACGCGAGGATCTGCGCTTCGAGTGCGGCGATGTCGTGGGCGTTCACGAGTTCATGATCGACCGACGGAATGGGATCCTGCCAGACCAGTTCCTCGGCCGGCACCTCGGCGCCGAGATAGCGCGAGCGCGGTCCCATGTCACGGTGCGTGAGTTTGAACCATGCGCGCGCGAACGCATCGGCGAACTCGTCGGGATTTTCGTAGAACCGCCGCGAGATCTTCTCGTAGGCCGGATCGACACGCAGCGCGATGTCGCTCGTGAGCATCGCCGGCGCATGACGCTTGCTGGGATCGTGCGCGTCCGGCACCGAGTCCGCGCCCTGTCCGAACTTCGGCGTCCACTGATGCGCACCAGCGGGGCTCCTGGTGAGCTCCCAGTCGTAACCGAAGAGGTTCCAGAAGAAGTTGCTGCTCCACTTCGTGGGCGTCGACGTCCACGTGACTTCGAGACCGCTGCCGATCGTATCGCCACCGCGACCCGTGCCATGACTGTTGGCCCATCCCAGGCCCTGCTCGGTGATGTCGGCGCCTTCGGGTTCCGCTCCGACATGGACCACGTCGCCCGCGCCATGCGTCTTGCCGAACGTGTGTCCACCGGCAATGAGCGCCACGGTTTCTTCATCGTTCATGGCCATGCGCTTGAACGTCTCGCGGATGTCACGCGCGGAGGCGGCCGGATCGGGATTGCCGTTCGGTCCTTCGGGGTTCACGTAGATGAGCCCCATCTGCACGGCGGCCAGCGGGTTCTCGAGATCACGGTCTCCCGAATAGCGCTGGTCTTCGAGCCACTTGCCTTCGCTGCCCCAGTAGATGTCCTGCTCGGGTTCCCACACGTCTTCACGGCCACCGGCAAACCCGAACGTCTTGAAGCCCATGGATTCGAGCGCGACGTTGCCGGCGAGAATCATGAGATCGGCCCAGGAAATCTTGCGGCCGTACTTCTGCTTGATCGGCCACAGCAGGCGGCGGGCCTTGTCGAGATTGACGTTGTCGGGCCAGCTGTTGAGTGGTGCGAAACGCTGCGAGCCGGAGCCCGCGCCACCGCGACCATCGCCCACGCGATAGGTGCCGGCGCTGTGCCAGGCCATGCGGATGAACAACGGACCGTAGTGGCCGAAGTCGGCCGGCCACCAATCCTGCGAATCGGTCATCAGCGCGGTCAGATCCTGCTTGATGGCCGCAAGATCGAGCGTCCTGAATTCTTCGGCGTAGTTGAACTCCGCCCCCATGGGATTCGACGAGGGGGAATGCTGATGCAGGACGCCGAGGTTGAGCTGGTTGGGCCACCAGTCACGGGTCGATCGCCCGCGGGGCGTGGTGGTGGTATGCGCGCCATGCGCGACCGGGCACTTGCCCTCGGATTCAGCCGAGTGTCCTTCCATGTGCGTACGTCTCCGAAGCGGAGCGGTGATGGTGTCGAACCGCGGTGTGGTACCGCGCGACGAGCATGCCCCTGTGGCGGGCAGATCCAATGCGGCGAAGGATAGGCCGCCGAGTGATAGGCGGCAATGGGTGTTGGCTTATGGAAGGTATAGGTAATTGCTATATTGAGGTATGGATTCGATCCTTTTACGCGCGTTTCTCGAGACGGCTGATGCGGGAAGTCTGAGCCGCGCCGCCCGTCAGCTTGGCTTGTCCCAGCCTTCCCTCACCGGACAGATCCAGCGGCTCGAACAGGAGCTGGCAACATCGTTGTTCACGCGTCATGGCCGCGGGATGGCGCTCACGGAGGCCGGAAAGACGCTCTACCCCCGGGCGCGCCGCATTCTCGAAGTGATGCGGGAAACCGAGGACGTGGTGCGGCGGGAGGGCGCCGAATCGCACGGGGTGCTCAGGGTGGGAGTGATTCCGACCATCGCGCCCTATGTGCTGCCGGACGCGCTACGGCGCTGGCGCGCGCGTGGTGACGCGCGTGGCGATGCGGACCGGGTGGAATTGCGGGAGGACTACAGCGCCGTGCTGGCGAAGTTGTTGCTCGACGGCATGCTCGACGTGGTGATCGCCGCCCAGCCGTATCACTTCGATCACATGGACATCGAGTCGCTCGGTGTCGATCAGTTGCTGGTGGCGGTGCCGGCGCAGCATCCCGCCGCGCGGGCGGGTCGCATCACGTTGGCGCAGTTACGCGAAGCACCGGCGGTGACGCTCGATCCGGCCCACTGTCTCGGCGAGCAGGTGGCCGGGTTCTGCTCCAGTCAGCAGGTGCAGCCGTCGGTGGTGTGCCGGAGTGCGCAACTGGCGACAGTGCTGGAGCTGGTGGGCACCGGAGTCGGCGTGTCGATCGTGCCCGCGATCGCGGCGGTCCGTCACAACACGCCGCAGTGTGCCTATGTGCCGCTCACCGATCATTCCCTGCAACGCGAGATCGTCGCGGTGTGGCGACGCGGTGCTTCGCGGCCGCTTCATGCACAGACGTTCGTGGAGTGCGTGCGGGACGTGGTGCGCGGATGGTAGCGCCTCACGTCCCGCATGCACAGCGATCGTGATCGATCAGTCCCGCCAGTGAGTGAGCTCGGTGGCCGGACGACGGGTTTTGGGGGCGGGCATTTCGAGCGGTTCGCCCACGGTGAGCACGGCCACGATGCGTTCGCCCTCGGGAACGCCGGCCGCAGCACGCGCCGCGGGGTCGTCCATGATGGCTCCGGTGCGGATGTGCGTGCCGAGTCCGTGGGCCACGGCGGAAAGGCAGAGGTTCTCCACGGCCATCAGCGTGGCGGCGTAGTCTTCCTCACGGATCTCGGGATTCTCGTTGAGCGTCATGGACACGACGATCATGCCCGGCCAGGCGCGATGCGCGTCACTGGTTTCCTGACGGATGCGCTGGGCATCCGTCTCGTCGGTGGCCTTCCTGGCTTTGCGATGACCGAGCGCGAGCCCGTATGCCGCGCGCGCTTCGGGGCCGAGGACGTAAAACCGCCACGGCTGGGTCAGCCGATGATTGGGCGCCAGATTGGCGTCGTGAAAAAGCGGCTCGAGCTCCTCACGTGTGATGACGCGGTCGGTGAAGGCACGAATGGAGCGACGGGCGGCGATGGCAGCGGAAACGTTCACGGATGCATCCTGGAAAGAACAAATCGATCGGGGTAGTGCAGAGCAGTACTCGAAAGTACTCGAAAGTACTCGGTGGTTTGCCGGATCACCCTGCCCCGTGTGGGGACCATCCCGCATACCGGACCATGCATCGGCGTCTTGTGCGATCGCTCCGAAATCGGTAGGTTGGCGATACCGAAGAAATGCCGAATCTTTCTTCCGGCCTCCCCACCTCTGCACGGAGCCATGCCATGTCCTCCACCGCCGTTCTCTCGCCCGCCGATCTTCTCGCCCACTGGCAGGGTCAGCGCCGACTCACCCGGCGTGTCATCGAAGCCTTTCCGGAAGAGCAGCTCCTGACCTACTCGGTGGGAGGGATGCGGCCTTTTGCGGCGCTGGCGGGTGAAATGCTGTCGATCGCCGTGCCCATGATGCGGGAGATCGTCACCGGCGAGTCGCAGCCCTATGAAGGCACCGCGCCGACCTCCAAGGCCGATCTGCTGGCCCGCTGGGATGCCGCCACCGGTGAGCTCGATACGTGGTTCGCGAAGCTCCAGCCGGAGCGTTTCGGCGAGATCGTGACGCTCTTCGGCCAGTTCACCTACCCGGTGTGGAGTCAGCTCTTCTACGCGATCGACAACGAGACGCACCATCGTGGTCAGGGCTACGTGTACCTGCGGGCGCTGGGCATCGAGCCGCCGCCATTCTGGGAGCGGTAACCGTCGCTCTTCCCGGCAGGTCCGAGGCCGGGATGCGGTACGCATGAGATGCGCGTGAGATGTGTATGCGACATCCATGGGACATGCATGAGGGAAATCGCGATCTCCCGCGGTATTATGCGGTATCATCCGGAAATACCGCGGGAGACGCTCATGAGCGCTGCATGTCCGGAATACGCTTTCGAAATCGAGTTCCACCCCGCGCGTGGTGCGGCGCCCGATGCGGAATGGCTGGCCGCGCTCGAGGCGGTGCTTGCGGCGCGTGGCCTCGCGATCGCCTATACCTATCCCAGCGGACGGCGGTATCTCGTCATTCGTGATGGTGGCCAGGTGGTCGAGGCCGATCTCGAAGCCCTGCGCGTCTGGAGAGACGGGCAGGGAGGGAAGGGCACGATCGTCATCGGTCCTCTGATCGAGCTGAACGAACTGGAGTGAATGTGCGTGGAGTGCCGCGCAATGCGCGTGACGTTCGTGGGTTTGGCGGAGTTCAGTGGTACGACTCACCAAGAGGATATTCACGATGCTCGATGCGCGCGTGCGGGAGACGTTGCGGGACTTTCAGGCGGAGCGATGTGACCTCGAGACGGCGGCGCAACGTCTGCTGGTCGTTCGGCGTGAACGTGGGTGTCTCACTCTGATGGACGCACCGGGCGCTTCTCCGCAGGAACGGGCGCTGGTGTCGCGCTTCCGCGAACTGACGCAGGCGGAGTTCGGTGAGGGCTGACGGGCGTTCTCACCCGTCTGCGGACAGGCGTCCGCGATTGGCCTGCGCACTGCTGCTGAGTGGACTGTGCGCGGTCGTGATCGGCGCCGAGGCATCGGCACAATCGTCTGCACAGGCATCCCGCAGCCCGCCCTCGCTCGCGCTGGGATTCGCTGTCGATACCACGGCACTGCCGGCAGCATGGTGGGGGATCGACCCCGCGCGTGTCGTGTTGCCGGAGGTCGTGAGATTCTGGCGCGACTACCTGGCCATCCGTCGGGATTCGTCGAAACGGGCGGTGCATTGGGAGCGGTCCGGAACCACCGGGGACCCCGATCCGCTGCCGGTGACCGCTCCGTATCTGCTCGATGGTGCGCCGCTGCTGATCGAAGCCGTGCCGGTCGTCGCGGGTGATGCCTCCCGATGGCTGCTGCGCACGATGTACGTGGGTGGTGGAACGGCCACACGTCCGGGCTTGTTGGGTCTGGAGCGGACGATTGTCACCGGCCGCCACGAAGCGGATGGCACGTGGGAGTGGAAACTCCTCAGTCCGGAATCGTTCGAAACGGCCGAATGGCGACATGAACGCATCGGACCGATCATGTATGTGGTGCACCCCGGGATCACATTCGACAGACGCCGGGCGGAGTCGACCGCGCGCTGGGCCGATTCCCTGTTGACCCGGTTCGGGTTGGCGCGTCGTGAGCCCGTCATCTACTACCAGACACCGAATCTTCAGGAGGGCATGCGGATCTCCGGGTTCGAGTGGCTCCCGACTGCCGAGCGGGTGGGGGGCCGCGCCAGTCCGGCGGCTGGTGTGGTGGTGGCCGCCGATCCCCGATATGGCGAAGACTATCGGCACGAACTCGCGCATGTGTTGCTGGCTCCGCTGGTGACCGGTCGCCCCGTGTTTGTCGTGGAAGGGATCGCGTACTGGCTGGGTGGCGCACGTGGAGACGATTTCCCAGGGCTGATGCGGTCGCTGGCTTCGTTCCTGGCGGATCATCCGACATTCACGCCCGACACGATTCTGGCGAGTGACGGTTCGGGAGTCATCGGCAGTGCGCGACTGCCGGTTGCCGCATCGTTTTTCGAACTGGTGCACCGGCGAAATGGAGACCAGGGGGTACGACGTCTGGTGGAGGCATTGGAGACCACCGAGCCGACGCTGGCACGACTCGCGACCATCATGGGGATGAGCCGGGAGCAGGTCGTGACGGAATGGCGGGCGCTGCTGGCGGAGTACCGACGGTAGGCGGTGGCGTCCCCGGGGGCCGCGCGCGGTTTCTTTCCACGATCGCTGGTGGCGCCCGTCGGCGTCTGTTGCGCCGGCCACCGATGTGACAGCTTCACAGCATGACTGGACTCTCCCGTATCTTCCGGGCGGCGACCGCGCGTGTCGCCGCTTTCGTCGTCGCCTTCGTCCTCGCCGCGCCGATATCGGCCCAGCCTGTCGACTCCACCTGGATCAAGGCCAACTATCGCAAGGTGGAGGCGCGCATCCCGATGCGTGATGGCGTGAAGCTCTTCACGTCCATCTACATCCCGCGCGATACGATGGGCAAGCGTTTCCCGCTGCTCATGACGCGCACGCCATACAGCGCGCAGCCCTATGGCGAGGCCATCCGCGCGTCGCTCGGGCCCAGCAGCAACCCACGGTTCGCGCGCGAGGGGTTCGTGTTCATCACCCAGGATGTGCGCGGGCGCTATCTCTCCGAAGGCAATTTCACCAGCATGACGCCCCATCTCCCGAACAAGAAGCCGGGCGATGTGGACGAGAGCACGGACACGTACGACACCATCGAGTGGCTGCTCAAGAACGTGACGCCGAACAACGGCCGCGTCGGCATCTACGGCGGTTCGTGGCCCGGCTTCTATGCGACCGCGAGCTGCATCGACGCACATCCGGCCCTGGTGGCCTGTTCACCGCAGGCGCCCATGACGGACATCTGGATGGGCGACGACAATTTTCACAATGGCGCATTCCTGCTCGCGCACAACTTCACGTTCTTCTACCGCTTCGGTCGTCCCGATGGAAGTCCGCCGGGTGTGGAACGGGGCGCCCGTCTCAATATCGGGCCGGATGCCTATCAGTACTATCTGAATCTCGGTCCGGTCGGCCCGGCGGCGCGCAAGATCATGCCGCGCGACTCGGCGCCGGTGTGGTACGAGTTCATCCCGCATGTCACGTACGACGAGTACAACCAGGCACGCGACATCAGCCGCTTCGTGAAGAACATGAAGCCGGCCATGCTGATCGTGGGAGGGCTGTTCGACACCGAGGATCTGCAGGGCCCCTGGCGCACCTGGCGGGGGGTGGAGCGTCTGTCGCCCCAGAACAACGCGAAGATCATCGTCGGGCCGTGGTCGCACGGGGGCTGGGGACGTGGTGATGCGAACTCCCTCGGTGTGCAGCGCTTCGGCTCGGCGTCGCTGGGGACGTATTTCCGCGACTCGGTGGAGTTTCCGTTCTTCCTGCATCACCTGAAGGGCGGTCCCGATCCGAAGCTCGCGGAGGCGACGGTCTTCGAGACAGGCACGAACGTCTGGCGTCAGTACGAACAGTTCCCGCCGGCCGGTGCGGTGAAGCGCTCGCTGTACTTCCATCCGGGCGGCAAGCTGTCGTTCTCACCACCTGCGGTGGCGTCGGGCGCGGCAGCGTACGACAGCTACGTGAGCGATCCCATGAAGCCCGTGCCGACGACGGACCGTATCGAGGGCCAGGGCATGCCGCGCGACTACATCGTGGCCGATCAGCGATATGCGTCGCGTCGCCCCGACGTTCTCACGTACGTGAGCGATGTGCTGACCGAAGACATCACCATCACGGGTCCGGTGGCTCCGCGTCTGCATGTGGCCACGAGCGGCACCGATGCCGACTTCATGGTCAAGCTCATCGACGTGTTGCCGGCCGATGCGAAGAATCTCGCGGATGACGAACCCGGGTTCGTGAGGGCGGGAGCGCAACTGCTCATTCGTGGTGAGCCCTTCCGCGCGCGCTATCGCCGGAGCTGGCAGAAGCCGGTCCCGTTCACACCGAATGTGGCGGACTCCCTGGCGTTCGAGATGCCCGATGTGAATCACACGTTCCTGAAGGGCCATCGCATCATGGTGCAGGTCCAGAGCACGTGGTTCCCGTTCATCGACCGCAATCCGCAGACCTTCGTGCCCGACATCTTCGAGGCGAAGCCGTCCGACTACAAGGCGGCGACGATGCGGGTGTATCATGTGCCCGGACGGGCGTCGCGTGTCGACGTGAAGACCGCGCGGTGAAAGACGTCGCCGAACCCGAAAGGTTCGGCAGGCGTCAATCGATGACCGGCGGCTCCACGAGCCGCCGCAATCGGGCGATGGCACGATCCCATCCGGCGGAGATGCCATCGAGAAAATGACGTGCGTCGTCGAGGCGGCGCACGTCGAGGGCGTAGAGCACTTCCCGTCCCCGGCGCTGATGGGTGACGAGTCCCGCGCGCTCGAGGACCTGCAGGTGTTTCACGATGGCCTGTCGCGTCACCGTGGCATCGTCGGCCAGCACGGTGGCCGACAGCGCGCCACGGGCCCGGAGGGCGCGCACCACCGACAGCCGGTGACGATCGCCGAGCGCGAAGAAGATCTCCTCGACGGTGCTGTCAGAGATCTTCGACATACCGCTTCACGTTTTCGGCCTGTCCGCTCCAGCCGGCTTCGTTCATGCGGAACGCCCGTTCGCGACGATGGGCCGGAACCTGATCGAATCCGGATTCGACGATGGTGAGTTGGGTGCCACCCACCACCGGCTCGAGCGTGAACTCGACGAGTGTGGTGGGCTCGGTGGCCGGATCGACCCCGGCATCGATACCAAAGGGGACCCATCGAAAGCTGAAGTAATGCTCCGGCTCGATGGCCTGCACGGTGCAGAAGACGGTGGGCGCCTCCGGGATGTCCACCGGTGATGGCGTGAGGCCGAGGCTCTCCTGAAACTCGAGCACGGCATCGGCACTCAGTCGTTCATCGAAGGTGCCGGACACCGTCTGGCCCACCACGAACGCGCCCGTCAGCCGGATCCCGAACCACTCGCCGAATTCCCGGGTATCGGTGAGCGCGCGCCATACCCGCGAAACGGGGGCGTTCAATGTCACCCGCTTCTCGATCCGATTCGCATTGCTCATGGCCGGCTCCTCCGGGGAAAGAATCGCTAGGGCATCGGTCTGCTGATGTGCAACCTGTAAGTTGCATGATAGCATCCGGATCCCGGGCGCGCAATCGTGGTGGTCCGAGGCGCGCATGGCCCCGCATGGCCCCGCATGGCCCCGCCTCTCCTGTCACGCCCACGAACGTCTCCCGAAATCGTCGGAAGATCCTATCTTGGGAGGACTACCCACCTTTGCCGTCCTTTCGATGATTCATCGTACGACGTCCCGTTATGCGCTGGCTGCGGCGATGCCCTTTGCACTCGCCGGCGCGTCCGTGCTGCGTGCGAACCCACTCGTCGCCCAGCAGGCGGCGACCGCAACGCCGAGCGTCCGGGTCACGGGCGCGGTGACACAGTCGCTGACCCTCACGGCGGCGGACCTGGCGAGCATGCCCCGGGCCTCGGTGCGCACCACCAGCAACGGCATCACCACCACGTACGAAGGCGTGTGGGTGGCCGATGTGCTGAAAAAGGCCGGCGCGCCGCTGGGCAATGCCCTGCGTGGCGCGGCGCTGTCCACCTATGTCATCGCGATGGCGTCGGACGGGTATCAGGTGGTGTTCTCCCTGGGGGAACTCGATCCGGAGATGGCCAATGGACAGTACCTGCTGGCCGACTCGGCCGATGGGCAGCCGCTCTTCGGCGAGACGGGGGCGTTCCGGCTCGTGGTGCCCACGGACAAGCGTGGTGCCCGTTCGATACGCATGCTGACGAGCCTGCAGGTGGTCACCGTCCGGAAGTAGCGCCATGCGACGCGGCGGCGCATCCATCGCGGCATTGCTGCTGCTGCTCGGGGCCGTGATCACGACATCGGTGATCACGACCGCGACGACGGCACCCACCCGAGGTGGCGGTGGGGCCGTCGCTCCGTTCGTATGGGACATTCCAGCACCGTTTCCACGCCCGCCCGTGCCGCACGACAATCCGATGTCGTCGCACACGGTGGAACTCGGCCGACATCTGTTCTACGACACGAGACTGTCGGGAAACGGTCGTCAGTCCTGCGCCACCTGTCATCGCCAGGAGCTGGCATTCACCGATGGACGCGCACGTGCCGTCGGATCGACGGGGATGATGCACCCGCGAGGCAGCATGAGCCTCGCGAACATCGGCTATGCACCGGCGCTGACATGGGCCGATCCCCGCGTCACGGCACTCGAGGAACAGGCGCTGGTGCCGATGTTCGGTACGAGTCCAGTGGAGCTCGGACTCGATCCCGACGGTGCATCGCTGCTGCAGCGTGTGCGTGCGGACGACGTCTATCAGCGATTGTTCGCGCAGGCGTTTCCCGCGGACTCCGCACCATTCAGCGTGACGAACATCGTCCGCGCGCTGGGCGCGTTCGAACGCACACTCGTCTCGATGCGATCTCCATACGATCGCTATCGATATGGTCGTGATCGCAATGCCATTTCCGAATCGGCCAAGCGTGGGGAGATGATCTTCTTCTCCGGCCAGCGTGGTGGATGTTTCCAGTGTCATGGCGGCTGGAATTTCAGTGGGGCCGTTCGTTATGACGGTGATACCACGGTGAGTGCCGGGTTCTTCAATACCGGACTCTACAACGTGGCCGGAGCGGTGTCGTATCCCTCGTCCAATACCGGATTGCATGCCATCACGGGGCGTATCGAGGATGTGGGCCGTTTTCGCGCACCCACGCTGCGCAACATCGCGGTCACGGCGCCATACATGCATGACGGCAGCATTGCCACGCTCGAGGCCGTCGTCGATCACTATGCGGCCGGTGGACGCACGATTGCCTCCGGACCTCAGGCGGGTGTCGGTCGCGACAATCGTTACAAGAGTCCATCGGTGCACGGATTCGTGCTGACGGGTACCGATCGACAGGATCTCGTGGCCTTCCTGGAAGCACTCACCGACTCCGTATTTTTGCGGAACCCCGCCTTCGCGAATCCCTGGCCTCACGAACCCTAGCTCGATCCTGACCCTTGCCGGATCTCTCCGGAGACGCAACTTCTCCGATACCATTCTTCACGGAGAGGCCGGCATGAAGCAGTACGGTGCAGAGTTCGTCGGGACGTTCTGGCTGGTGCTTGGTGGCTGTGGCAGTGCGGTGCTCGCAGCGGCGTTCCCGAATGTCGGGATCGGACTGCTCGGTGTGGCCCTGGCGTTCGGACTCACGGTGCTCACGATGGCCTTTGCCATCGGACACATCTCGGGGTGTCATCTCAACCCCGCCGTATCGATCGGCCTCTGTGTTGCAGGACGTTTCCCCGCCGCGAAGCTCGTGCCGTACATCGTGGCGCAGGTCCTGGGCGCGATCGCAGCCGGTGGTGTGTTGTATGTCATCGCCAGCGGCAATCCCGCCTTCGATGTGTCGGCGGGATTTGCATCGAACGGATTCGGGGAGCACTCGCCGGGTGGTTATTCCATGGTGGCGGCGCTCGTGAGCGAGGTGGTGATGACGGCGTTCTTCCTCATCATCATTCTGGGGGCCACCGACAAGCGCGCACCGAGCGGTTTTGCGCCGATCGCGATCGGCCTGGGACTCACGATCATTCACCTCGTCAGCATTCCGGTCACCAATACGTCGGTGAACCCGGCACGCAGCACCGGTGTGGCGGTATTCGTGGGAGGATGGGCGGTGGCGCAGCTCTGGTTGTTCTGGGTGGCGCCGATCGTCGGGGGTGCTCTCGGCGCGGTGGTCTATCGCGCGATCGGAGAGGAGACGACCTGACGACTGGCTGACGGCGGATCAGAGGCGCGGCCACCACATCATGAGGGCCGCGCCGACGCTGCCGATGGCGGTGGCCACCGTACACAGCGTCAGTATGCCCGCCATGGTCCACTGCTTCATGACCTGCTGGTGCTCGCGGGCACGCAGGTAGCCTTCGAGTACCGCAAGGGGCAGCAGGAATTGCGCAAAAGCCAGTGTCGTCAGAAATGGTCCGGTGAACGTGTGCGGATCGAAGCCCACGGGCCGTTGATGGATGACGAGCCACAGCATCAGACCGATGCGGAAGAACCAGACCCCATTCGCGGCCAGATACAGACGCAGCGCCCATTTCCGGTGTACGCTGAACCGCCGCTGCCGCGCCGTACGCACCGTCATGAAGGCACCACCGAGGATCACCACCGCGTTGGCACTCACGCCGAGGTGGTTGCCGATGTCACCTGCGGCACCGCCACGCACCCAGACGAGATAGAGTCCGCTCATGGCCAGCAGTGATGCCATGGCCGCGAACAGGCGACCGCTCCAGCGGTGCAGACGGGGCATTCGCCGCCTGACGATGGGAAGCAATTGCACGCCGCCGGCGGCGATCAGCACGACCGCCATGATCAGATGCGTGACGAGTACGGCGTTTCCCGCGGTGTCGCCTTCCACATGACCACGCGGCATCACCGTATCGAGCGATTGTGCCAGACGTCCCCTTGCCGCCCCTCCGCCATACAGGCCGGTGATGTAGGAGGCGAAGAACAACTGACTGGTGAGTGCCACGGCGGTCCATGCGGTCGCCGAGATGGTCAGCCATCGTGCGGATGGCGATGGTGCCTGTTGGGTCGAACGAGTCATGATGCATCGTGCGCATGCCGCGCTCACGGATCGATGATCGCCCGACTCAATCACATGATCGCCGGCATCATGCAGGCGGTGGCCTGCTCCGTCCCAGGGTGACGTCTCGTTGAATCCAGGAGGGGTCTTTCTGCGTTGTGAGGAGACATGCCCCATGCAAGCCTTCCCATGTCTCGCACGCCGATCCCTCCGCTTCCCCCGCTGCTCTCCTCGGCCACGATGTCGGTGGGTTATACCGAAGGGGTCCTCGAGTATGCCGTCGAACGAGGGTGTCATCGTACCCGGTTGTTGCATGCCGCCGGTATCGATGCTGTCGCTCTGACCCATCCTGATCACCGCATTCCGTTGGCGGCCTACCTCCGGCTGGTGCGTCAGGCGAGCGCGATGACGGGCGATTCCGCGCTGGCGCTGCATTGGGGCGCTGCGGTGGCGTGCGCGCAGGTCTCCGTCGTGGGCGCCATCGGCAGTGCTTCGGGCACCGTGGCCGACGCGTTCGTGCAGCTCAATCGGTTTGCGCGCCTTTCCTTCGATTTTGGTGAGGCGCCGGACGTGGACCGGTACCGGATCGAACGCGTGGAGGAGGGCATCTGGATGTTCGACACACGTCCGCATGTCGACAGTACGCGCGAACTCACCGAGTCGACCTTCGCCCGGTTTGCCGTGGGCATGCGACTGCGTGCCAGCCACCCCGTTTTGCGGGCCGTGCATTTCAGCTATGACGCACCGTCACACGCGCAGGAGTATGCCGATGTCTTCCAGGTGCCAGTGACATTCGGCACCGATCGCAACGCGCTGCTACTCGATCCGGCGTGGTGGGATCATCCTCTCCAGGCCACGCCACGCACCACGCACCGCATTCTCGCGTCTCATGCCGATGCGCAGCTGGCCGCCCTGCAGCGCACCCGAAGTTGCCGGGGGCGTGTCGAAGCCGTGGTGCGTCCGTTGCTCGCCGAAGGTGCCGTGAGCATGCCGGCCGTGGCCAGTGCGCTGTCCATGAGTCGGCAGACGTTGCTGCGCAATCTCAAAGCGGAGGGTACCACGTTTGCCGAGGTGGTCGCGGGGTTGCGTGAGTCTCTCGCGTTGCACTATCTCGCGGAGCAGAAGGCGACGGTGCAGCAGACCGCGGCGTTGCTGGGTTTTTCGGAAGCCGCCGCATTTTCCCGTGCCTTCAAACGTTGGACGGGGAAGAGTCCACGTGCATTCGTTGACGATGCGCGCGACGATATGCGTGATGGTACGCGCCCGGACCGGGCCTCTGCACGCGCGTGAAGGCTTTCGTGAACGCCGCGGGATTGCCGCCGGCCGTTCAGCGAGGCATCCGCACTTCGAAAATGTTCGACAGGACGATTGTACGGGTTGCGCCGCACGGTGACTCCGGTTGGCACGGCCTCACGCCGTATGTCAGCCGGAGTCGGGGGTCGAGCAGACCGCCCGGTTCACCCGTGAAGTGATCAAATTCGTTGGGTCCAGATATGGTGAGGGTATCCGTCCGGCTTGCTCCGGGAGGCACGGCAATGTGCTGATCGTGGCCCACACATCCCCAGATGGGGCTGAAGATGGAGTATCTCGGGGAGTTCTCCTTGCCCGCGATGGTGATCCCGTATATCGGACCGGAAGCATCCGGTCTGCACGTATCGATGTACACGGTTTCCTGCGTGCGGTTGGTGTAGGTGGCCACCACCTGAAAGCGACGTTGGAATCGTGGCGGCAACCAACCTTCGTCGACCCGTGGCGCGTCGTAGTACAATGCGTCGGTCTGCAGCGCCTCTCCGGTTCGGCGGGGTGTGGTATCGACACCGGCGATCCGCTCATGGCATGCGGCCAAGACCTGCATGCTGCTCAGTACTGCCATGGCGGTGAACGCCACACGCACTGGGAAAGACCGACGATTGGCAATCGCAGACATGACTCCTCCTGCCCTGAGGTGCTCGGTTCGGCAGGGTACAGGCGCCCATGCCGAACGGATCATACAAGTGACAACAGTTCTTCCACGGCGGCGCGTCACGCGACATCTCCTCCCGGTTCGGGCGCCGCTGTCCCGCACGTATCCGAGTACGTACGCCTCTGAACCGACCGCTGAAGGCGAGGGGCCGGCGTCCTTACCTGCGGCATCCTGATGGCGGCCGATGGACCGGGGGCGTATCGTTTGCACTCGTCCCGCAACGGTTCCGGCTCACAGGCTGTCAGAGTGATGTCCGCGCCGTTTCGATCACTCGTGCTTTGCGTCCGATGTTCCATTCTCTCTGCCGATCGTCGGCATTGCTGCTTGGCCTGAGTCTGCTGTCGCTCGTGCCCCGTGTCGGGCTGGCTCAACCCGAGACGTTGCGTGGGCGGGTCATGTCCGACAGCGGACTGGTGATCGTGGGCGCCACGGTGTTCGCCACGCGCGGGCCGGACCGGCTGCTGCAGCAGGCCGTCACCAACGACAGTGGCCGCTACAGCATCACCTTCGCCGAAGGCACCGGCGACTATCTGGTGGCGGTCCAGGCCAGCGGCTTCAGGTCGGCGCGTCGACGCGTCACGCGCGTGGGCACGGAACGTGAGTACACGGTGGACTTCATCCTGTCTGGCAATGTGACCACACTCGAGGCGGTGAACGTGAACGCCGCCGTGCCGGCGCGGGTGTCCACGAATGTGAGTCCCATGAGCCAGGAAACGGGATCGAGCGAGGCCTGGCGGCAGGGGGTGACGGCGGGACTGCCGCCGAGCGCCGGTGGAGACATCAATACCACGGTCTCCACCATGCCCGGCATGATCATGGGACCCGGGGGACCATCCATGCTCGGCGCATCGGGTACCAGCAATCTCACCACGCTCAATGGCGCTGCCATGGGTGCCGGCAGTGTGCCGCGCGCCGCACGCGTCGAGACGCGCGTGACCGGCGCCACCTACGACGCCACGCGCGGAGGCTTCTCGGGCGCGAACATCGATCTGCGCCTGTCACCCGGCAGCCGGGACTATCAGAACCGCGCGCTCTTTTTCACGGGTGATCTGCGCGCGCTGCAATCCACCGACGCGGTCGGGCGCGCGCTGGGAGCAACCAATCAGAGCTGGCGGGCATCGGGTGGCATGGATGGTGAAGCCATCCGCGGTGTGCTCACATACAACGTGGCCGTGGACGTGTCGCGCAACGATCGCGATCTGTTCACGCTTGCCGATGCCTCGCCACTCGCCTACCAACGTTCGGGCGTGTCGATCGATTCCGTACGGCGGGCGCGGCAGGCGGCGTTGCAGCGTGGATTGCCGCTGGTCAGTGATGCTCCGGGCGCGGTGCGCCGCGATGGGTTGGGAGTGCTGGCCCGTTTCGATCTGACCACCGACACGAGCTGGACCCGTTCGTTCACCGTGTACGCCAACGACGCGCGTGCCGACAACGAAGGACTCGCGCCGCTGCTGGCGCCGAGTGCGGGCTCGGCGCGTCGTGATCAGTCGTATGGCGGCATTCTGGCGCTTGGCCATTGGTCGGGGCCGGCGTTCAGCACGTTCCAGCAGACGCGGCTCAACGTTGGGGTGGTGCGCAGCACCGGCACACCCTATCTCGACGCGCCGGCCGTGGACGTGCTCGTGCGGACGACCGGTGACGCCACGGCGAACGACGCCGGCATTGCCTCGCTGTCGCTGGGTGGACGCGGCACCGACGTGCTGGCATCGACGCGATGGACCGCCGAGGCGAACCACGAATTCGTGCGCAATATCCGTGGCCGCAGGCACACGGTGCGGGCCATCGTCTGGGGTCGCGTGGACGATCTCGTGCAGACCGGCGGTGGCAGCACGTTCGGACGCTACAGTTTCAATTCGCTCGACGATCTGCTGAGCAATCATGCGGTGTCGTACACCCGCACTCTCGTGAATCCCGATCGCACGGGCCGCGTCTGGAACAGTGCGGTGGCGGCCTCGCATGCCTGGGCACCGTCGCGGTTCTTTTCGCTGCAATACGGCCTGCGCGTGGAGGGCAATGGGGCACTCGACGCACCAGCGCGCAATACGGTGCTCGAGCAGACGTTGGACCTGCCCACCGGCGGTGTGGGTCCGCGGCTGCATGTGAGTCCGCGGGTGGGGTTCACGTATGCGTTCAACAAGGCGCGCAACAATGGCGGTGGCGCGTCGTTCAGTGAGACCGGCACCTGGTTCCGCTATCCCACCGGTGTGCTGCGCGGTGGCATAGGGGAGTTCCGCGATCTGTGGCGTCCGGACGTGCTGGCCGATGCGGCCGCGCGTACCGGCTTGCCCGGCAGTTCGCTGTCGTTGTCCTGTGTGGGTGCCGCCGTGCCCACACCCGTGTGGCCCACGTCATCGTCGGTATTGCCATCGCAATGTGCCGACGGCAGCGGCCCGTTGGCCGAGCGGGCGCCAGCGGTGACCGTGCTGGATCGCCACTTCGATGTGCCACGCAGCTGGCGGGCATCACTCGACTACAACACGCTGCGCTGGAAGATGATGTTCCGCGCCAGC
This sequence comes from Gemmatimonas aurantiaca, assembly GCF_037190085.1. Lineage (NCBI taxonomy): Bacteria > Pseudomonadati > Gemmatimonadota > Gemmatimonadia > Gemmatimonadales > Gemmatimonadaceae > Gemmatimonas > Gemmatimonas aurantiaca. Next base: position 45,540 of record NZ_JBBCJO010000006.1, on the reverse strand, counting down.
GCACTCGCCTCGCTCGATCTCGATCAGCCGTCGCTGGTGGATCGCAATTTTGCCGGCGCGTCACGCTTCGTGCTCGGCGGCGAGAGCGATCGCGCCGTGTTCGTGTCCCCCTCGGCCATCGACGCCGGATCGGGCGCGCTGTCGGCGGTCGAGGCGCGACGCAGTGCGGCGTTCAGTCGGGTGGACGTGATGTCGAGCGATCTGCGAGGGCGCGGCGGGCAGGTCACGATGTCGGTGGGCATGGATCGCTTCGATCGTCGCTGGCGTACGTGGCCGTTCATGACGGCCACGTACACGTTGCAGCGGGTGGACCGTCAGCAGCGGGGCTTCGACGGCGCGGCGTACGGCGATCCGCGCGCGATCGAATGGGCGCCGGCGGCGTCCGATGCGCGTCACGTGTGGTTGTTGCAGTTCGGGAAGAGCACCCGGATGGGGGCGTTCACCCTCTTCTCGCGTCTGCAATCGGGCCTGCCGTTCACACCGCTGGTGCAGGGCGATGTGAACGGCGATGGACGGAGCGGCGATCGGGCCTATGTACCCGATCCGTCGCGCACGTCGGATGCGGCGTTGGCGGCATCGTTGCGCACGCTCCGGGAAACGGGCAGTCCGGTGGCGCGGGAGTGTCTCGATGCGACCATGGGACGCACGGCCACGCGCAATGCCTGCCGTGGCCCGTGGACGCGCACGCTGTCGGCGAACTGGACACCGCCGTTCAGCAATCGCCGGAACAGCTGGCTCAATCGTGTGGTGGTGAACGTATTCGCCAACAACATCCTGGCCGGCGTGGATCAGCTCGTGCATGGCGGTGGTGACATGCGTGGCTGGGGTGGTGTCACGACACCGGATCCGGTGCTGCTGGTGCCGCGCGGATTCGACGCCGGCGGACGCATGTTCCGATACGACGTCAATCCGCGTTTTGCGGAAACGCGTCCCTCGCGGCTGGCATTCCGTGATCCGTTCCGCATCACGCTGGATGTGAACCTGCGCCTGCACACCGACTACGATCTGCAGGCGCTGCGTCGCAACGTGGAGCCTGTCCGTGTGAACGGACAGTGGGTGCGCCGGAGCGAGGACTCGCTCATGACTCGTTATCTGCGCGAGACGTCGAGTATCCACCGCCTGATGGTGGCGGAGTCGGACTCGTTGCTGCTCACCCCGCCGCAACTGGCCCGCATGCGTGAGCTCGATTCGCTGTACAGCGACAGTGTGCGTGCGATCTACCGCCCTCTGGTGCAGTACCTGGCGGCACAACCGGAAGGGGTGGCCAGCAAGGCTGCGCTCGATTCCGTGAAGACCACACAAACGGCGTACTGGGAGCTGTTCTGGCGTCAGCCGGAGCTGGTGGCCGAGGTGTTCACGCCGCAGCAGGCCGACGTGTTCAGCATGCTCAAGGACATGCTGACCCGCACGCCTGCCGAGCGCAAGAACTCGCGGATGTACTTCGGCTCCAGTGTCACATTACGGCATACGGTGCCGCAGGTGAAGAAATGAGACGCGGTGGTACAGGGATCCGATGCGATACCGGATCCCCGTGCCCCGTCGATTATTTCACTTCGGGAAAATCACCGGCAGTACGACGTCGGTGGTGAAGACACACCGGTCGTTGTGCCCACATTCGGAGACGATGATCGCGTTGTGCTTCGCGCCGAGTGTTTCGTTCACGTACTTGAAGAACGCTTCACCACGCGCGCGACGGGTGGGGCCCTGCGCCATCGCGTTGGGCGAGGAGTCGAATCCACCGAGCGGCAGCACGTCCACCTGGCCCAGCAGGTAGGTGGCCGGACGCTTCACGAGCTGCTTCACCAACTGCGCCGTGTCCATACCCGCCGAATATCCCGCGAGATTTTCGAGACCAGCCGGCCACCGGTTGTAGTTGGGCGCCTTGCCGGCGTCGGCCGCACCGAAGGTGTAGTTGGTGTGCACCTTCTCTCCATCGCGTCCGAGCGCGGCCTTGTCGGCATCGACCGGATTGGCATCACCGGTGGGCAGCGGTCGCACGGCCGACGGCCAGGCATAACTGGACGGATTGGCCACCACATACGAGAGCTCCACGCCCGGCGTGTCGTGCACCTTGTTCACCATGCCGTATCGCGTGGCGAACTGGCCGCCTGCGGAATGGCCGGCGATCACGATCCGGGTGAGCTTGGGGAAGTTCTTCTTGTTGGACAGCTTGCGCACCAGTTCGTCGACAAAATCGAACGACGAGATGGTGGGATTGTTGGGCGACATGCCTCCCGCACGCCAGGAGTTGCCTCCTTCGGGCCACATGACCTCGTTGGCCGAGGGCTTGTCCTGACCGGCAATGAATCGCGGGGCGATGATGAGGGTGTTCTCTAGCGCGCCCGCCAGAAAACCGGCCGCATTGGCCGTTTCGAAGTAGTGATCGGCATTGCGTCCTGCGCCATGCACCATGATGAGCGCGCGGGTCAGGTTCGGATTGGCCGCGTCGAGGGAGTACGTGGCGTACACCATCGAGCGGGCCGGGCCCTTGCCGAAGGTGACCCATCGCTCGCAGGCGGTCACCGCCCTGGTGCAGGGACCGGCGGCGGCCGTCGTGGCGGAGATGGTGAGCGGGGTGGCGAGTGTGGCGAGCAGACTCGCGAGAGCAGCGGGGGAGGTGAAGCGCATGATCGGAAGTGTATTGGGGACCCGTCCGTAACGGCATACGCGGCTGGAGCTGACGATGTTGTCGACAGGGGATAGTTTCCAGTATGCCCACACTGGCCGATGCCGCAACGCGCGCCACGATGACGGCGCGCATCGGCACCCTGAATCCCGAGTCGCCCGCTCGCTGGGGGCGCATGACTGCGCCGCAGATGCTGGCCCACTGCGCCGATGCCATGCGAATGGCCTATGGTGATCTGCCCTGTGCGCCGAAGGATGTTCCCCTGGCGCGCCTGGGCATCAGCAAGTGGCTGGTGCTGAATGTGGTACCCTTTCCCAAGGGCGCGCCCACGGCACCGGAGCTGCTGGCGCGGACGCCGGAGCACTGGGACGCCGAACGCGACAGTCTGGTGGGACTTGTCGAACGGTTCGACCGGGAACGCACTCGCACGGCGTGGCCTGCGCATCCCCTCTTCGGAACACTCACCAGCGCACAATGGGGGCAGTTGACATGGAAACACCTCGATCATCACCTGCGACAGTTCGGCGCGTGAGGACCATCGCATGACTGCGCCGTCGGCGCTCGAGTGGTGGCAGCGCGGGCCGGTGGACGGTGTGCCGGCGTCACTGCAACCCGTGGCGCACATGCTGCTGCAAATGCGCGACGAAGTGTCTGCCGCGGTGCGGGACCTGCCTGTGGACGCCTGGAACGCCCGCCCGGCGGGTGTGGCCAGCATCGCGTTCCATGTGCGGCATATCCCCGGTGTACTCGATCGGCTGTTCACCTACGCACGTGGTGAGTCGCTGAACGAAGCCCAACGCGCCGCGCTGCAACGGGAGGGTGAGCCGGTGACGGATGAAGAGCGGGCGATCCTGCTGTCCGAGCTCAGTGCCCGCGTCGATACCAGTCTCGCCGCATTGCGCGCCATCGATGCCGCGACGTTGAACGATGTCCGGACGATCGGTCGGGCGCAGTTGCCCAGTACGGTTCTCGGCTGCCTGGTGCACGGTGCCGAACATGGCATGCGGCACCTCGGGCAGGTGATCGTGACGGCGCGCATCGTGACGGCGCGCATCGTGGCGGAGTGAGCGGAGTGAATCGAAGGAACGAGGCACGTCGTTCACCACACTTGAATCACTGCTGAGTGGCGGGTTCAGGGCAGGTGCGTTCAGGGGTGAACAATCGGGTTTCGCGTGGTCGGTACCAGGAGGCGGGACGCCTGGCCCACGACCCGGCGTGTCACCCCCAAACCCGTCCCCCCGCAACGTGCGACTCTTCGTCTTCGTGACCTGACCGAGACGCGCACGACCTCCAGTCGTGACGAAAATGGCGGTTGTTGAGAGGCACCGTTCGCTCGCCGGCAGCACGACTCACCGTGCCGGCCCCGATCGCCGCCCTCAACCGTCGCAGGTACCATTGTGACCCGTCGAACCTTCCGTGCCGCGTCCCTCACGCTTGGCATGCTGGCGTTGACCAGTTGTACGCAGGACATCGCCTCCACCGGGCCGCTCGCCCGCCGCAACGCGGCCGAGCGTGTCGACCTCGCCGCCGCACTCACCGTCGCCGAGGCCATCCGCATCAACGAGGTGAATTCCAACACCGACTGGGTGGAGCTCGTGAACATCGGCAACGAGCCGATCGACATCTCCGGTTATCGTCTGAAGGACGACAACGACTCGCGGACCTTTGCGTTTCCCAGCGGCACCGTCGTGCCGGCCAACGGCTATCTCGTCGTCGAAGAGGCGCAGTTCGGCTTCGGACTCGGCGCGAACGACAAGGTGCGCTTCATCGCGCCCGACAATGTGACGATCATCGACAGTTTCGCCTGGACGTCGCATGCGGGCACGACCTATGCGCGCTGCCCGGATGGGACCGGGACGTTCGGCGTATCGAGCACCATCACCAAGGGTGCTGCGAACGACTGCGCGGCTCCGATCCGGATCAACGAGATCGAATCGGATGGTGGCACACCCGGTGACTGGGTGGAGTTGTACAACCCCACTGCCAGCCCCGCGAACGTTGGTGGATACGTCGTGAAGGACGACGACGATACTCACGCGTACATCATTCCCGCCGGCACCATCATCCCGGCGCAGGGATTCCTGGTGATCGACGGATCCAGCCTGGGCTTCGGGCTTGGCGCGCCCGACGCGGTGCGCCTGTTCCGTGCCAATGGCACGACACTCGTCGACAGCTTTGCCTGGACGACGCACGCCAGCACGACGTACGGTCGTTGCCCCGATGGCAGCGGTGCGTTGGTCACCACGGCCGTTTCGACGAAGGGCACCACAAACATCTGCACGGCCGCAACGGCGTCGGTGGTGATCAACGAGGTCGAATCGAATGGTGACCCGGTCGGAGACTGGGTGGAGTTGTACAACACCGGTACGGTCTCAGTCGATCTGTCCGGCTATGTGTTCCGCGACAACCAGAACGGTGCCGATCACACCTATGTGATCCCGAGCGGTACGACGATCGCTCCGGGCGGATTTCTCGTGTTGCTGGAGTCGCAGTTCGGTTTTGGGCTCGGCAACGCCGACTCCGCGCGTCTTTTCGCACCGGGAGGTTCGACGCTCGTGGCCTCGTATTCGTGGGGGGCGCACGCCGCCACCACCTACGCCCGTTGCCCGGATGGGACCGGCGAATTCCGCACGAGCACGACCTCCACACGGGGCGCGGCGAACGACTGTTCGGTGGCCGTGCGTATCAACGAAGTCGAATCCAACAACGGCACACCCGGTGACTGGGTCGAACTGTACAATGCCGGCAACAGCGCGGTCGATCTGTCCGGGTACGTGTTCCGGGACAACAACGACGCCAATCAGTATGTGATTCCGAGCGGCACCACGATCGCGGCCAACGGCTATCTCGTGCTCGAGGAATCGCAGTTCATCTTCGGCCTGGGAGGCAGTGATGCCGCCCGTCTCTTCGCGCCAGGCGGCACCGCTCTGGTGGACAGCTACGTGTGGACGACACATGCGAGCACCACGTATGGGCGTTGTCCCAATGGCAGTGGAGCCTTCGCCACGACGACGACGCCCACGAAGGGTGCAGCCAATGCCTGCCCGGGCGACATCGTCTACTCGGCGTGGCCGGGCGATCAGACGATCACGACCGCGAGTCCCACGGGCGTGTTGTTCGGAGGCAACATGAGCGGGCTGTTCTATCAGCCGCTGCCCGGTTTCTCCACGGGCGTGATCTGGGCGGTGCGCAACGGTCCCGGCGCCCTCTTCCGTCTCACCCAGGTCGGCGGTGTGTGGACACCGAAGGCGTCCCGCACATGGGCCAATGGCAAACTGCTCCGCTATCCCGCCGGCACGGGGGATGTCGACGCCGAGGGCGTGACGGCGGTGGGCAACAGCATCTACGTCTCGGCGGAACGCAACAACGCGAACAGCAGCGTAAGCCGCAACAGCATTCTGCTGTTCGACGTGTCGGTCGAGAGCGGATCGGTGCTCACGGCGGTCCGTGAATGGAACATCACGGCCGACATTCCGGCCAACGGTGCGAACCTCGGACTCGAAGGCATCACCCGCGTGCCCGATGCATTCCTGGTGGCCCGTGGTTTCCGCGACGAGAGCAAGGGGCGCGCGTACAATCCGGCCGACTATCCGAACAATGGTGGCGGCGTGTTCTTCGTCGGCGTGGAAGGCACGGGTCAGATCCATGCCTACGCGCTCGACCATGTGAACGGCGGGTTCACGCGCCTGGCATCGTTCACGAGCGGATTCCCGACGGTCATGGACCTCACGTTCGACAACGAACTCGGTCAGTTCTGGGCCGTGTGCGACGACACCTGCCAGGGGCGGACGACGGTGTTGCGTATCGATACGCAGGCCGGATCCGCGACGCAGGGACGTTTCATCGTCGCGCAGCGTTTCGAGCGTCCGACGGGCATGCCCAACCTCAACAACGAAGGCTTCACGTTCGCGCCGCTGGCCGAGTGTGTCGGTGGCAAGCGTCCCGTCTTCTGGACGGATGACGGCGAAACGGCCGGCTATTCACTGCGCACCGGCTTCCTCACCTGCACGCCGTTCTGATCACGCGGCGCGATCTGCAACGACTCCATTCTCCGGATATGCCAACCATGCGTTTCTCCAGACTCACCACGCTGTTCGTCGCCGCCATGCTCTTCGTGGCGCCGACCGTGGCGCAGGCACAGTTCACCGTGTTCACGAACTTCGCGGATTTCCTCGCGGCCACGTCGAACGCGGGCACCGACAGCTTCGACGATATTTCCGTGGACGCGCCGGCCTCACCCCTCGCGCGTCAGGCGGGAAGTCACAGCTACACGGTCGCGACCAATACGCTCGGCTTCTACAACGTCGGCAACGGAGCGGATCGTTGGCTGTCGAGCGACGAGTCTTTTGCCACGATCACCTTTTCCGGTTTCGATGCGCTGGTGCGCGGCATTGGTGGCTTCTTCTTCGGTACGACGGCCGCCGGTGACATCAACCAGCAACTCGGTCTGACGGTGACGGCCACCAGTGCATCGGGTATCGTGTCCGAAACATTCATCGGAGCACCGGGGTCGTTCCTGGGCTTCGTGTCGACCGACGCGATTCTCTCGCTGACGGTGAAGACGGAGATTGCCACCGTCGACATGTGGCCGACTGCGAACGACTTCGTGGTGGCGAATGCGGCCACGACGGTGCCGGAGCCGTCGACGTTCGTGCTCCTGGCCATCGGCATTGCCGGCGTGCTGGTGGTGATGAAGCGCCGCGCGGCGTAAAGCGATACTGCGGTTGCGGGTTGTGAGGGCGTGGGTTTGGGGGTGAACAACCGGGTTTCGGGTAACGGGTCGCGCGTCACGGCACCCGTCACGCACGACCCGGCTGTTCATCTCCAAACCCACGTCCCCACAACCCGCAACGGTCGTTTACGGAACCACCGTTCCCGGCGTCACCACCTTCACGCCGTCCGCGAACGTCGCGGTGAGCAGATAGAGCAGCTTGGTGGACGGCAGCGCGGTGGGCCACAGCGAGTATTCAGTGAGCTGATGACCATTGGCGCCACGTGATCCGCCGATGGCGATGCTGGGGATCTTGCGCACGACACCCGGGTTCGCATCGGTGGCGCCGGTGGGCACCGCTTCGCGCGCTCCGGGCATGCCGGCACTGATGCCGAGGAACCGATTGATGTCGACGGCCGTCTGCACGAGCGGATGGGCGCGGGCACCGGCCAGCTGCTTCTCCGTGCCGCCGGCCTGGTTCTTCTGATCCACTTCCACGCGCAAGGTGACCTTCTGCTTGTCGGCCACTTCCTGCGTGACACGCGTGATCAGGCGATCGAGCGAGTCGAGCAGCACGGGGTCGGGGCTGCGGAGGTCGACGGTGAAGTACAGTTCCTGCGGAATGGAGTTGAAGATTTCTCCCCCATGGATCTGACCGATGTTCATCACCGCACCATCGGGCAACGCCGGGAACTGGAGCTGATAGAGCCGGTCGACCGCTTCGGCGACGGCACGCACGGGTGTGGGGCGTCCACGTGATGCGAGCGTATGTCCGCCGGGCGCGACGAAGACGTACTTCGTCCAGTAGATGCCCAGTGCGCCGTAGGCCACGCTGCCGTAGGCCCCGTCGGGTGCGATGAGCAGATCGGGACGCGGATTGTGTTCCAGCCAGTACGCGGCGCCCTTGAGACCGACTTCTTCCTGCACCGTGCCGATGAAGATGATGTCGCCCTTGTGGGTGAACTTCGTGGCATTCATGGCGCGGATGGTGGCCAGCATATTCGCCACCGAGGCGGTGTTGTCGCCGACCCCGGGGGCGAAGAGGGTGTCGCCGCTGCGTCGGACTTTCCTGGGGACGCTGTTTTCGAACACCACGTCCATGTGCGACATGATGGCGATCGTCGGACCGCCGCCGGTGCCTTTCCGCACGCCGATCACGTTGCCGATGGAGTCGACGGTGGTCTTGAGGCCGGCCTTCTCGAACTCGGCCTTCACGTAGGCGCCGCGGAGCTTCTCCTGGCCGGACTTGGACGGCATTTCGGTGAGCTTGATCCACTCATCGACGTGCTGCGGGAAGTTCTTCTCGAGCATCGCCATGGCGGCCTTCACATCGGCCCGTTCGGCGAGTTTGGCATCCCAACTGCTGGGATACTGAGGCTGCTGCTGAGCAGCCAGGGGAGCGGCGAGCAGCAGGCCCGCCAGGAGGGCACCGGAGCGCTTGTGCATGAGGATGAGCCAGGGGTGGGAAGTGGTTCTGCGGCTCAATTTAGCGGGTGGGGCGGATGACGGGTGATCCTTGGTCCCGGGCGTGCTCAAGGCCTGCAAGCAACTGGTTTCCGCACACGAAGCGCAGGTGCTGAACTATCTGCGGGCATCGGGAATCGAAGTCGGTCTGCTCTTCAACTTCGGTCCGCAGCCGGAGATGCGGCGGATGATCTGGATGCGGGATCGGCGGGCATTGTCTTCGTCGGACAGATGAAAACAGATAAAAGCTTTGCCGCGGATTACGCGGATGGAGCGGAAACAACACGGATGAAAAACGGGTTTCAATCGCTGTTCAATCCGTGTTGTTTCCGCTCCATCCGCGCAATCCGCGGCAAAAAGAAAGCGGCACGAAGCCAAAGCCCCGTGCCGCCCTTCCGATCCCACCGTTTTTTCAGGACAGCACCGGCAGTCCCTTCTTGATCCTGTCCTGCCATTCGGCCGGTCCGGTCTCGTGCACGTTGTCGCCTCCGGCATCGACGGCCACGGTCACCGGCATGTCTTCCACGTCGAATTCGTAGATCGCTTCCATGCCCAGATCCGCGAACGCCACCACTCGCGAGGAGCGGATGGCTTTCGACACCAGATAGGCCGCACCACCCACCGCCATCAGATAGGCCGCCCTGTGCTTCCGGATGGCTTCGAGACCCGCCGCCCCACGCTCGGCCTTGCCGATCATCGCGATCAGCCCGGTCTTCGCGAGCATCATCTCGGTGAACTTGTCCATGCGGGTCGCCGTGGTCGGGCCAGCCGGGCCCACTGCCTCGTCCCGTACCGGATCGACCGGGCCGACATAGTAGATCACGCGGTTCGTGAAATCGACACCCGCCGGCAGCCCCTCCCCGCTCGCATACAGATCCGCGATGCGCTTGTGTGCCGCGTCGCGGCCGGTGAGCATCTTACCGTTGAGCAGCAGGCGATCGCCCGCTTTCCACGAACGCACCACTTCCGGTGTGAGCGTGTCGAGATCCACCCGCTTGGCGTTCTGGTCGGGACGCCACGTGACGTCCGGCCAGTCGGACAGCTTCGGCACGGGCAGTTCCGCCACACCACTGCCGTCGAGGACAAAATGCGCGTGACGGGTGGCGGCGCAGTTGGGGATCATCGCGATCGGCTTCGAGGCCGCGTGCGTGGGATAGTCCCAGATCTTCACATCGAGCACGGTGGAAAGACCACCCAGCCCCTGCGCCCCGATGCCGAGCGCGTTGATCCTGTCGCACAGCTCGATGCGCAGTTCCTCGATCTTGTTCTGCGGACCACGCGCCTTGAGCTGCGCCATGTCGATGTGCTCCATCAGCGATTCCTTCGCCATGAGCATGGCCTTCTCGGCGGAGCCGCCGATGCCGATGCCGAGCATACCGGGCGGGCACCACCCCGCGCCCATGAGCGGGACCGTCTTGAGCACCCAGTCCACGATGCTGTCGGACGGGTTGAGCATCGCGAACTTCGACTTGTTCTCCGACCCGCCGCCCTTCGCGCCCAGTTTCACGTCGACCGTATCGCCGGGCACGAGTTCGACGTGCACGACGGCCGGTGTGTTGTCACGCGTGTTCTTGCGTGAGAAGGCCGGATCCGCGACGATGGACGCGCGGAGGATGTTGTCGGGAAGCATGTAGGCGCGCCGCACGCCTTCGTCGACCATTTCCTGGATCGACATCGTCGCGTCCCAGCGCACGTTCATGCCGATCTTGAGGAAGACCACCACACTGCCGGTATCCTGGCAGATGGGGCGATGTCCTTCGGCACACATACGCGAGTTCGTGAGGATCTGCGCAATGGCATCGCGGGCCGCCGGTGACTGCTCCTTCTCGTAGGCTTCCGCCAGCGCATGGATGTAGTCCAGCGGGTGGTAGTACGAGATGTGCTGCAGGGCGTCTGCGATGGACTGGATGAAGTCGGCTTGGGTGATCGTGGTCATACGGGAAAGATAGCCGGCACCAGGCAGCCCGTCCCGGCCCGGGAGGCCAAAAAACGAAAAGATACCGAATGACATCCAGGCCCAAAGCATCCTACAATGTTTCGGATGACGCTTTGGACGACCCTCGATCGATATCAGGTGGACCCGGTGACGGGGTTCGTCCCGCCGGTCCCGCTTCCCCGCCGACTGCCAGCCACGTACGCCGCATGGGACGCGCTGGTGCCCGACTTGTCCGCACTCATCCGCTCCCGCCGCCTGCGGGATGCGCTGCGCGACCTGCCGGAGCTCGATATCCAGGGCCTGGTTTCGGACGGCGATCGTGAGCGTGCCCTGCTGTTGCTGACCCATTTCGCGAATGCCTGGGTCTGGGGCGGCGATCAGGCCGATCTGCGGCTGCCGCGGAGCATCGCGGTGCCGCTCTGTGCCCTGGCCGCGAAAATGGGGCGCCCGCCGATTGCGCACTACGCCACCACCACGCTGCACAACTGGCAACTGGTGGACCCGAGCCAGCCGCTGTCCGTGGACAATGCCCGCACGGTGATCCAGTTCCTGGGCGGTGTGGACGAGGACTGGTTCTTCATCGCGTCGATGGGCGTCGAACTCTCCGGTGCGCCGCTCATTCCCGTGATGGTCGACGCGGTGCAGGCATCGCGTGATGGTGACGACGAGCGACTGACCCAGAGGCTCACGACATTTCGTGATGGCATGGGTGATGTGCACCGGGCCATGGAGCACGTACGCACCTGGTGTCATCCCGCGACTTACTATCTGCGTGCACGGCCCTTTGTGGCCGGGTGGCCAAAGCCCGGCGTGATCTACGAAGGGGTATCGGAAGAGCCGCAGCGCCATATCGGCGGCAGTGCGGGGCAGAGTTCGCTGTTCCAGCTCTTCGATGTGGTGCTTGGTGTGCAGCATGCCGACCATCCTGCGGGGGCGTATCTGCGGGCCGTGCGCGAATACATGCCGCGTCCGCATCGCGCGCTGGTCGAGGACATGGAGCGGGAAACGCAGGTGCGTGCGCGCGCGCTGGACGGGTCCGGCCCGTTGCGTGACGCCTACAATGGTGCGGTGGCGGAAATTGCCGCGTTTCGTGAAGCGCACATGAAGCTGGCGCACGACTATGTCGTGATGCCCTCCGGTGCGGGACGTGACGCGGTGGGCACCGGTGGGACATCGCTCGACAGCTTCCTCCGTGCGGCCCATCGTGCCACCAGCGATGCGCAGGCCATGGCCACGCCTGAACGTCTTCCGGATGCCTCGTGATGGAACCGCAGTCGCCCGTCCACTCCGCCGAGCAGATCGCCGCGCTCGACGCCGCCGATCCGCTGGCGTCATTCCGCGAACGGTTCGTGCTTCCCCACGGCGTGACGTATCTGGACGGCAACTCGCTGGGGGCTCTGCCACGTGGGACGGCCGAGCGCGTGCGGGAGGTGCTCGAGTCCGAATGGGGCACTGGCCTCATCCGCAGCTGGAACGATGCCGACTGGATCAATGCCCCACAGCGTGTCGGGGCGAAGATCGCACGTCTGATCGACGCCGGACCTCATGAAGTGGTCGTGGCCGATTCGACCTCGGTGAATCTGCACAAGCTGATCGTGGCCGCCCTGTCGGCGCGCCCGGATCGACACACCGTCGTGTCGGAGCCGGGCAATTTTCCGACGGATCTCTACATGGTGGAGACCGCACTGGCGACGCTGGGTGGTGGACGCCGTCTCGTGCTCTCGCCGCGGGACGAGATCGTGAACCGGATCACCGACGACACGGCGCTCGTGCTGCTGACGCATGTGCACTACAAGACCGCCGATGTGCACGACATGGCTGCGGTGACGGCGGCGGCGCATGCCAAAGGCGCGCTCGTACTGTGGGACCTCAGCCACTCAGCGGGCGCCGTACCCGTGGCGTTGGGTGCCTGTCGTGCCGATCTCGCCGTGGGATGTGGTTACAAGTTTCTCAATGGTGGACCCGGAGCGCCGGCTTTTTTGTATGTGGCCGAACGGCATCACGACACCCTCGTGTCTCCGCTTGGCGGATGGATGGGGCATGCCCGTCCGTTTGCGTTCGAGGATCACTACCAACCGTCGCCGGGCATCACCCGCTTTCTGTGTGGCACTCCTCCCATCGTGGCCGTGGCCGCGCTCGAATGTGGTGTGGATCTGCACCTCGAGGCGGACATGCAGGCGGTGGCGGACAAGTCCCGCGCGCTGGCCGATCTGTTCATCCATCTCGTGCAGCGCCGATGCGCCGACCATGGCGTCACGCTGGTTGGCCCCGCGCCCGGTGCGCCCCGGGGCAGCCATGTGTCGTTCCGTCACCCCGAGGGGTACGCGATCATGCAGGCGCTGATTGACAGAGGGGTCATCGGGGACTTTCGTGCTCCTGACATCATGCGGTTCGGGCTCACTCCGCTGTATCTCCGTTATGCCGATGTTGCGCATGCGGTCGATGTGCTCGAAGAGGTCCTGCGAACGGACGCCTGGCGTGCACCGGTCTATCAGACCCGGCATGCCGTCACGTGATGTGAGGTGAGGGCGGCCGGAGCCCGTCCGGATAATTGTCGATTGTTCCTTGAGGTTTGAAGTAAACGGCGGTAATGTGGCGACATGCGTATCGTGTGCATTGGTGGAGGGCCTGCCGGGCTCTATTTCGCGCTGCTGATGAAGCGTCTCGATCCGCGCCATCAGATCACGGTGGTGGAGCGGAACCGGCCGTACGACACCTTCGGCTGGGGGGTCGTTTTCTCCGACGCCACCATGGACACCATGCGGCGCTGGGATCGGGAGACCGCCGACGCCATCGAACAGTCGTTCAGTCACTGGGACGACATCGAGCTGCGTTTCAAGGGGCGTCGCATCCGTTCGGGCGGCCACGGCTTCGTCGGCATCGGGCGCAAGCGTCTGCTCAACATCCTGCAGGCGCGATGTGAGGCGCTCGGTGTCGAACTGCGTTTCGAGCAGGAAGTGGATTCGGATCTCGATTTTCCCGACGCCGATCTGATCATCGCATCGGACGGCATCAACTCGAGGATCCGCACCGCATACGCGGACCGCTTCCGTCCCGATATCGTGGTGCGTCCCAATCGTTTCATCTGGCTGGGCACCCCGCGGCGGTTCGAGGCGTTCACGTTCGACTTCCAGCGCACCGAACACGGCTGGTTCCAGGCGCACATCTACCAGTTCGACGAGCACACCTCCACATGCATCGTGGAGTGTCCGGAGGCGACATGGCTGGCCCACGGTCTCGACGACGCGAGCCAGGATGAGTCGGTGGCGTTCTGCGAGCAGCTGTTCGCGGAGACGCTCGATGGGGCGCCGTTGCTCACCAATTCCCGTCATCTCCGTGGCTCGGCGTGGCTCAACTTCCAGCGTGTCGTCTGCGAGCAGTGGTGGCTTCGCAATCGCCATGGCAGCCATGTGGTGCTGATGGGTGATGCCGTGCATACGGCGCACTTTGCCATCGGTTCGGGAACCAAGCTGGCGCTCGAGGACGCCGTGGAACTCGTCCGGCAGTTCCAGCGCATCGGTGACGATCCGGCCCACCTGCCGGATGTGCTTTCGGCGTTCCAGGAGCTGCGCCGCATCGAGACGCTGCGCATCCAGAACGCGGCCTGGAACGCGATGGAGTGGTTCGAGGTGTGCGGGACACGCTACTGCGATCAGCTCGAGCCCGAGCAGTTCATGTACTCGCTGCTCACCCGCAGTCAGCGCATCAGCCACGAGAATCTGCGTCTGCGCGATCGTGCCTGGCTGGAGGGATACGAGCGGTGGTTCGCCGACCGTGCTGCCGCGGCGGCTTCGCCCGGGCCGGAGGCCACGTCTTCCCAGGTCGTTCCGCATCAGGCCATTCCGCCGATGTTCACACCTTATACGGTCCGCTCGGTCACACTCAAGAACCGGGTGATCGTTTCACCCATGGCGCAGTATTCGGCCGTGGAGGGTGTACCCGGTGCCTATCATCTGGTGCACCTCGGCGCGCGCGCATTGGGCGGAGCGGCGATGGTGATGGCGGAGATGACCTGTCCGAGTCCCGATGCGCGCATCACGCCGGGATGTCCGGGTCTCTGGAACGACGAGCAGGAGGATGCCTGGCGTCGCATCGTCGAATGGGTGCACGGGCACTCCGATGCGAAGATCGCACTGCAACTCGGGCACAGCGGTGCGAAGGGCTCCACCCGGCGTGCCTGGGATGGCATCGACCTGCCGTTGCCGGACGATGGCCCGGAAGCCAACTGGGCGCTGGTCAGCGCTTCGCCGCAGCAGTATCTGCCCGGAACGAGCCATCTGGCGCGTGAAATCACCCGCGCGGAGATGACCCGGGTGCGGGAGGAATTCGTACAGGCCACACGGCGAGCGGCGGCAGCGGGATTCGATTGGCTCGAACTGCATTGTGCTCACGGATATCTGCTGTCGAGTTTCATCTCGCCGCTCACGAATCAGCGCACCGACGAGTATGGCGGTTCGCTGGACCATCGGATGCGCTATCCCCTCGAGGTCTTCACCGCGGTCCGTGCCGCGTGGCCGTCTCATCTTCCGATGTCGGTGCGCATTTCCGCGCACGACTGGGTGGCGGGTGGCATCACACCGGTCGATGCCACGGCGATTGCGCGGATGTTCAGGGATGCAGGCGCCGATCTCATCGACTGTTCGTCCGGTCAGGTGAGCAAACAGGAACGTCCGATCTACGGACGCATGTTCCAGACCCCGTTTGCCGATCGCATTCGCCAGGAGGTCGGCATCGACACGATTGCCGTGGGTGGCATCAGCGAAGCCGATCACGTGAACTCCATCATTGCCGCCGGACGTGCCGATCTGTGTGCGGTGGCACGGCCTCATCTCGCGAATCCGGCGTGGACGTTGACCGAGGCCGCACGCATCGGTTACACGGCCATTACCTGGCCGCGTCCGTATGAACGGGGCAAGCCGCAGCTGGAGGCCAGCTTCGCACGCGCGGCGGCCGCCGCGGCTGCACCGGCGGCCGATGGGCTTGATGCTGCGCGGAGCAGGCCATGACGGTGCGCGACACACTCCCCGACGTGTTCCCGGACACACGACCCGGCACGTTGCACGACCGGCATGCGCTGGTCACCGGCGCGGGGCGCGGGATCGGTGCGGCCATTGCCCGCCGGCTCGTGTCGGCGGGGGCGCGCGTCACATTGCTGGGACGCACGCGCGCGGCGCTGGACGCGACGGCGGCAACGCTGGAAGACCGCGTGCAGGGCATCGTCGTCTGCGACGTGACCGATGCCGCCTCCGTTTCGGCTGCCGTGGCGGCGATGCCGCCGGTGGACATCCTGATCAACAACGCCGGGGCCGCGGCGAGCGCGTCACTGGGGCGCACCACCGACGAACTGTGGGCCCGCATGTTGGCGGTCAATCTCACCGGGCCGTTTCATTGCGCGCGGGCCGTATTGCCCGCCATGCTGGAATCCGGTTGGGGACGCATCGTCACCGTGGCCAGCACGGCAGCGTTGCGCGGCTACCCCTATGTCTCCGCCTATGCCGCGGCCAAGCACGGTGTGCTGGGATTCACACGATCGCTCGCGCTGGAAGTGGCGACACGTGGTGTCACGGTGAACGCGGTATGTCCCGGATTCACCGACACCGACTTGCTGCAGGAGAGCGTGGCCAATATCATGGCGCGCACCGGTCGCAGCGAAACCGACGCGCGTGCCGCGCTGGCCGCACTCAACCCGCAAGGACGATTCATCGCGCCCGAGGATGTGGCGGAAGCCGTGTGCTGGCTGTGTGCACCGGCCGCCGACGCCGTCACGGGCATTGCTCTTCCCATCAGTGGTGGCGAGGTAATGTGATCATGAGTGACAGGACACGCGGGGCCCGGCGGCGGTTCATGCACGTGCATGTGGTGGACGACGCCGAGATCGGTCAGGAGGCACGCGCCACGGCGGAGGATCATTCGGCGGTCCGGCTGTGGCTGCGCATTCTGTCCTGCAGCATGCAGATCGAACAGCACATCCGCGGGCGTTTGCGCGATCGGTTCGGAACCACGCTTCCGCGTTTCGACTATCTGGCGCAACTCGACCGGCATCCGCGGGGACTGCGTCTTAATACGTTGTCGCGCTATCTCATGGTCACCGGCGGCAATGTCACGGCCCTCACCACACAGCTCATCGACGATGGATGGGTGGAGCGCCTGCCCGATCCCACGGATGGCCGGTCGAGCATCGTGCGACTGACCGCGGTGGGTCGTCGGCGGTTTCTGCGCATGGCCGTGGAGCACGAACGGTGGCTCGTGGAACTGCTCGACGGATTCGACGCGCCACACCGGGACGCGCTCTATGAGCAGCTCGGACGCTTGCGCGTGCATGTGGCGGAGCAGCGGGCGGAATCGCGTACGGTACCCTCTTCGCGCAAGGAGCGCGCGTCATGACTTCATCACGGGCCGGCCTCGATGCCGGCACCATGCGCTCGATGACGGATTTCAGTGCCGCGCATTTCGGGTGGGCGCAGGACGGTCGGGTTGCCACCATCACGCTCAACCGACCGGAGCGCAAGAATCCACTCACGTTCGAGAGTTATGCTGAGTTGCGCGACTGTTTCCGTGCCCTGCGGTATGCCACCGACGTGCGGGCGATCGTGCTCACCGGCGCCGGTGGAAATTTCTGTTCGGGCGGTGACGTACACGAGATCATCGGTCCCCTGATCGAACTCCCGTCGCCGGATCTGCTCCGCTTCACCCGTCTCACCGGCGACCTCGTGCTGGCCATGCGTGCCTGCCCGCAGCCCATCGTTGCCGCCGTGGACGGAGTGTGTGCCGGTGCCGGTGCGATTCTGGCCATGGCGTCCGATCTGCGATGCGGCACGGCCCGCAGCAAGGTGGCGTTCCTGTTCAATCGTGTGGGGTTGGCCGGCTGCGACATGGGCGCCTGCGCCATGCTGCCGCGCATCATCGGGCAGGGGCGCGCCAGTGAGCTGCTCTACACCGGACGGGTGTTGGGCGGTGAAGAGGGCGAGCGTTGGGGATTTTTCAATCGTCTGCTCGAGTCGGACATGCTGCTCGACGAAGCACAGCGCATGGCGCGCACGCTCGCCGAGGGGCCTGCCTTCGCCAACGGTATGACCAAGACGATGCTGCATCAGGAGTGGACCATGGGCATCGAACAGGCCATCGAGGCCGAAGCACAGGCGCAGGCGTTGTGCATGCTCACGGAAGATTTCAGGACTGCCTACGAGGCGTTTGCGGCGCGGCAGACGCCGGTGTTTCAGGGACGCTGACTCATGGCCGACCTGCATTACCTCTCCTGGCCGTTTTTCGAGCCGCGTCACACGACCTTCGCCGGCGCGCTCGAACGATGGGTGGCCACCTCCCCCGTGCTCGTGGCGGAGACACATGCCGATGATCAGGCCGGTGTGGACATCGCCTGCCGCCGCCGCGTGCGCGCGCTGGGTGAGGCTGGCTGGCTGACGCATGTCGTGGGAGGGACCGCGTGGGGCGGCGCCGCCGATGTGATCGATACCCGCGCCATCTGCCTCGCGCGCGAGACACTCGCCCGCCGGGATGGGTTGGCCGACTTTGCCTTCGCCATGCAGGGACTGGGGTCGGGGGCGATCACGCTGGATGGCACCGATGCGCAGAAGGCGCGCTATCTGCCACGGGTCGCCTGTGGTGAGGCGATCGCGGCGTTTGCGTTGTCGGAGCCGGAGTCGGGATCGGATGCCGCGGCGTTGCAGTGTGCGGCCCGTCGGCACGGCGATCACTACGTGCTCGACGGCGAGAAGACGTGGATCTCCAATGGCGGGATCGCCGATTTTTACGTGGTGTTCGCGCGCACGGGCGATGCGCCGGGCGCGCGCGGGATATCGGCGTTCATCGTGGATGCGGACACCCCGGGGCTCGAGATCGCCGAGCGCATCGATGTGATCGCACCGCATCCGCTGGCCCGGTTACGGTTCACGGCCTGTCGGGTGCCGGCGGCACAACGCATCGGCGCGAGCGGAGAAGGGTTCAAACTCGCCATGCGGACGCTCGATGTGTTTCGCACGTCGGTGGCTGCCGCGGCGCTGGGGTTTGCGCGCCGTGCACTCGACGAGGCGCTGATCCGGGTGACCACCCGCCGGATGTTCGGTGGCGTGCTGGCCGATCTGCAGCTGACGCAGGCCAGTCTCGCCCAGATGGCCATCACCATCGACAGTGCCGCGCTCCTCACCTATCGGGCTGCCTGGCAGCGCGATCAGGGGCACGCGGTGACACGCGAAGCGGCCATGGCCAAGTATGTGGCCACCGAAGGGGCGCAGCAGGTGATCGATGCCGCGCTGCAGCTCTGGGGTGGCCTGGGCGTGGTGCACGATGTCCCGGTGGAACGTCTCTACCGGGAGATCCGCGCGCTGCGCATCTACGAAGGAGCCAGTGAAGTGCAGCAACTGATCATCGCGCGGGATCTGCTGCGTGACGTCCGTCTCTCGACTCCCTGAGCCCCCCATGCCCAGCGCTCACGTCGACACCTTCGCCCGCGATCATCTGCCGCCGGTGGCCGAGCAGCCCGAGTTCCTGTTCGAGCGTCCGGAGTTGCAGTTTCCGCCACAACTCAACTGCGCCCGCGAACTGCTCGATCTGAACGTAGAGGCCGGCTTTGGCGACCGACCGTGCCTGATCGCGCCGGGAATGAGCTGGACGTATCGGGAACTGCAGCAGCATGTCGACCGGATCGCGCATGTGCTGGTGCAGGAGATGGGCGTCGTACCCGGCAACCGGGTGCTGCTCCGTGGCGCGAATCATCCGATGCTCGTGGCCTGCTGGTTCGCGGTCATGAAAGTGGGCGGCATCGCGGTGACCACCATGCCGATGCTGCGCGCCAAGGAACTCAGTACGATGATCGCCATCGCGCAGGTCACGCATGCGCTGTGTGATGGTGCGTTGCTGGAGGAGCTGACGGCGGCGCAGCAGATCGCTCCCGAACTGCGTGAGGTGCGGTGTTATCACGCGGTCGATGCGCAGGGGCTCGAAGCCGCGATGGCCCGCTACGATGGCCCTTTCACGTGTGTGGATACGGCGGGCGACGACACCTGTGTGCTGGCGTTCACGTCGGGCACGACCGGCATCCCGAAAGCCACGATGCACTATCACCGCGATGTGATGGCCATCTGTGCCGGCTTTCCACGACACATCCTCCGGGCGTCGGCCGACGACGTGTTCATGGGCAGTCCGCCGCTGGCGTTCACGTTCGGGCTGGGGGGATTGGTGCTCTTCCCCATGTCCATCGGTGCATCGACGGTGCTGCTGGAAAAGGCGTCGCCTCCGCACCTGCTGGAAGGCCTCCGGCAATTCGGTGCGACGGTGTTGTTCACGGCGCCCACCTCGTACCGGGCCATGGCCGCGCAGCGCGAGGCGCTGGTTCACACCACGTTGCGCAAGTGCGTCTCGGCGGGCGAAGCGCTGCCGCCGGCCACGCGGGCGCTGTGGCGGGAAGTGACCGGCATCGAACTCATCGACGGGATCGGCGCCACGGAATTGCTGCACATCTTCATCTCCGCGGACGAATCGGAAGCCCGCCCCGGCGCCACGGGGAAGCCGGTGCCGGGTTACCGCGCCGAAGTGGTGGACGACGACGGACGTCCCGTGCCGGTGGGCGTGGTGGGCAAGCTGCGGGTGAAGGGGCCCACGGGATGCCGGTATCTGCGCGACGAGCGACAGCGCAGCTACGTGAAAGACGGCTGGAACTACACGGGCGATGCGTATTCGATGGACGCCGATGGGTATTTCCACTACCACGCGCGCACCGACGACATCATCATCTCGTCGGGATACAACATCGCCGGTCCGGAAGTGGAGAACGTGTTGCTCCAGCATCCCGCCGTGGCCGAGTGCGGCGTGACCGGCGTTCCCGATGAAGAACGCGGGCAGTTGGTGAAAGCCTACGTCGTGCTGCGTCCGGGATATGAAGCGGACGAACACATGGTCAAGGCGCTCCAGGATTTCGTGAAGCAGTCGGTAGCGCCGTACAAGTATCCGCGCGCGGTGCGTTTCGTGACGCAGTTGCCGCGTACCAGTACGGGGAAGCTGCAACGCTTCCGTCTGCGCGAACTCGATCTTCGCGAACTCGATGCGAACGGGGGGAACTGATGGACACTCCCCCGGTGTCGTCTGTGGCGCATGCGCCGCGCGCGCGGTTCGAGAAGACGATGCGGGTCCCGTTCAGTGCCTGCGATCCCGCCGGCATCATGTTCTTCGTGCAGTACCACATCCTGTTCCAGAATCTCACCGACGAGTGGATCACCGACGGGCTGGGCATCTCCTACGCCGATCTGCTGGGGCCGCGGGGGGTGGGGCTTCCCACGGTGCGCCTGGAGACGGATTTCACGGCTCCGAGCCGCATGGGCGATCTGATCACGCTCGGTCTCGAGGTGGAGCTTCTGGGGCCGCGATCACTGACACTGATCATGACCGTGCGCGGCGCCGGTGATGCCGGCGATGCGCGCGATATCGGCGCTGTGCGTGTCGCGGCGCGTCAGGTGATCGTGTGCACCAGTCTCGAGACCCATCGTTCCACGCCGTTTCCCGCCGATCTGCGGGCGGCCATTGAATCCTTTCAGACCCGTGTGTCATGATGCACTCCACGAATACGCCGATTCTGCCCGCGGGCTGGGCCCGTCCGCGGGGGTATGCCAATGGGGTATCCGCCCGCGGACGCACGATCCACATCGCCGGCATGATCGGCTGGGACGGCGCCGGGGTGTTCCACAGCGACGACTTCGCCGAGCAGACGAGGCAGGCGCTGGCCAATATCGTCGCGGTGCTGCGCGCCGCCGATGCGGAGCCCCGGCATCTCGTGCGGCTGACCTGGTATGTCGTGGACCGGGATGAGTACCGCGCGGCCCTGCCGGCGGTGGGGGCGGCTTTTCGTGAGCTCATCGGGCACTACGATATTGCGATGACCGCGGTGCAGGTCGCGGCCCTGATGGAGGATCGGGCGCGGGTCGAAATCGAGGCGACGGCGGTGGTGCCGGATGTCGATTTTCGGGTCGAAGCCCGGGGGACATCCGTATAATACGGGATATACTCTCTCGGGTTTGTGGGTAGCTTTCGGACGCCGCGTTTCAACTGCCGTGGCGGCGCCTCCTGCAGCTCAACCCGAAGATCGTGAAGACCTTTCCGTACTCCCGCGCCATGGCGCGCTTCGTGCCGTTCGCCGGCATCGCCGCGACTGCCGCTTTGACAGCTTGCGGCAACGACCTTCCTCTCGGTATCGACGAGAACCAGCCCAAGACCGAGTGCACCACGGACATCACGGCGGCCAACGGCGACTCGTTCGTCGAGCTCTGCACGGTGGCCTCGGCGGTCCGGCATGTCCGCATCGAAAACGCGAAGGCGGCGGCCACGCATGCGTCGGCGCAGTTGCTGTTCGGGTTCGCGTCGACCCCCACGGTGACGTCGGGCGCGGTCGGTGCCGATCAGTTCCGCGTACTGCTGTACGGCGGTGGCACGCCGGCGCCGTCGCCCGTGCTGCAGGCCACCTGGGGCAGCGTGGATGCCAGCATCGACGAAAACGCGACCTACATCAACAGCGGCGCCACCATCTGTTTCGACATTCACGATGGGTCGGCCACGGCAGGGCCGCAGTTCGTCATCTGGGTGAGTGGGCAGCGGGGCGCCAACTGCAGTGATCGCTCCACGCTGACTATCGCGACGGCCATGGGCGCGCGCTCCTACTGGCGCGGCACCACGGGCACCGTCAACAAGGCGCTCAAGAACTATTTCCGTCAGTCGGCGGGATCGGGCGCCACGCCCAAAATCACGCTGTCCACGACGCCGGTGCTCGATGCGGCGGCGATCACGGCGGCCGGGAGCTGCACCGCGGCCTGGACGAACAACACGGATTGGCAGTCGATGTGCACGCCGTCGGGCGGCACGGCGCGTCACGTGCGGATCGACGGTATCCAGGCCACGGCCAACAACAGCTACTTCTATGCCGTGATCGGACAGGATGCCAGCCCGACCGGCAACCCGGCGGCCAGCGCTGGCAAGATGATCATCACCGGCGGTCGTTCGAGCTCGGGACTTTCCTGGACCTGGTTCCGTTTCGGCGCGTCGGGAACGACGACGCAGTTCAACTATGCCACCGACGCCAACGCCGCACTCTACACGGCGGGTTCCACGTCGATCTGCTTCGACATCGGCAGCACCAGCACGGGCACGGCGCGCATGGTCTTCTGGGCCACCGGTGCCAAGGGCGCCGATTGTGCCAATCGCTCCACGCTGCGTCTGGACCGGGCGCTGTATGACAGCTCCACGGACACCGCCACAGGCTCGATGTGGAATGCCGCGTTCATCACGAACAAGCTGAATTTCATCAAGACGAACAATTCGACCATCACCCTCGGCAACGTCACGCTGTCCGCCGAACCCGCGGCGCTCTGAGCGACGACCCCGATTCGTGGTAGATTGAACGAAGGCGTCCGATCGGTGATCGGACGCCTTCGTCCTTTTCCGGAGTGTGTGTGCGCCGTCAGGCCCTTCTCGTCATCGATGTGCAGCGCGCGTTGTGTGAGGGCCCGGAGGCGGCGTTCGAAGCCGATGCCGTTATTGCGCGCATCGACCGGCTGGCCGCGCAGGCCCGCCAGACCGGATGCCCCGTGATTTTCGTACAGCATCAGGGGCGCGATGGATATCTGGAATATGGCACCGAAGGATGGGCGCTCCCGCCGGCACTGCACACGGCGGAGGGCGATCATTTCGTGGGGAAGACCACACCCGATGCCTTCAACGGCACCACACTGCCGGCGCTGTTGTCGTCACTGGACGTGCACGAACTGGTGATCTGCGGCATGCACACCGAATTCTGCGTGGATACGACGGTGCGGCGCGCATTGGCCCACGGGTATCCGGTGGTGCTCGCCGGAGACGCCCATACATCGAATGGCAACGTCCATCTCTCGCCCGCCCAGGTGATTGCGCATCACAACATCACCCTCGGTAACGTGACCAGCTTCGGTCCGCGCGTGCGCATCGTCGACGCCGCGGGTATCACCTTCAGCGCGACCTGAGCACGTCCTCGGTGGTGTAGAGCGCGCGCAGCATGGCATCGAGCAGCGCGGCCGATGTGAAGGGTTTTTCGATGAATGGCCGCCGGATGTTGTCGTCTCCATGTTCGTGCAGTTCGGCGTCGGTGTAGCCGGACATCAGCAGCACCGGCATGGCCGGCCAGCGCTTGCCGATCAGCGCGGCGAGTTCGATGCCGTTCATCCCCGGCATCATCACGTCCGACAATACCAGACGGATCTGCGCATGCTGCTGCTCGAGCAGGGCAAGCGCTTTGCGTCCATCGGCCGCCTGTACCGTGTCGAACCCGTGCCGTTCGAGCAGACGTCTGGCCACTTCGCGGGTGGCGGGATCGTCCTCGACGAGCAATACGGTCCCGCTCTCCTCCAATACGGGAGAGACCGGCGTGCGAGCGATGGGGTCGGCGGTGCCGGCGACTTCCGGGAAATAGAGTTTGAACGTGGTTCCCTTGCCCGGTTCGCTGTACACCCAGATGGTGCCGCCGAGCTGCGTGACGATGCCGTGTACGCCGGCAAGGCCCAGACCCGTGCCTTTGCCCACGGGCTTGGTGGTGAAAAACGGTTCGAAGATCCGCGCGACCGTTTCGCGATCCATCCCGATGCCGGTGTCGACCACGGTGAGACACACATGTTTCCGGGAGCGTGCCACCACGTTCCCGGACGGTTCGCCGGATTCATCGAGTTCCGCCACGGTGGTGCGGAACGTCAGACGTCCGCCGCGTGGCATCGCATCGGACGCGTTCACCGTGAGGTTCATCAGCACCTGTTCGATCTGCCCCGGGTCGGCGAGCACCGTTCCGATGCGATCGTCGAGTTCCAGGCGGAACTCCACATGCGATGGCAGCACCCGCTGCAGCAGGCGATGCGCATTGCGGATGACTTCATTGAGATCGAGTCGCAGGGGCTGCAGGATCTGTCGACGGCTGAAGGCGAGCAACTGGCGGGTGAGTTGCGCCGCATGGGCCGTGGCGTGCATGATCTCGTCCATGTCCCGCGCGAGCGGGCTGTCGGGCGCGAGTTCGCCGCGCACGATCTCACTGTAGTTGCCCACCACGGTGAGCATGTTGTTGAAATCGTGCGCGATGCCACCGGCGAGGCGGCCGACCGCCTCCAGCTTCTGCGACTGCATGAGCTGGGACTCGAGTTGCGCCTGCTTCTCGGCGCGTTGCGACATGAGACGGAACGATTCCTCGAGGCGCTGCAATTCGTCGAGTCCGCGGCCCGTCGCGAGGGGAGCGGGAGACAGATCCGCGTTCACATGATCAAAATCGTGGGCGAGCGTGACGATGCGATTCGCAATCCGCCGGCTGAAGAGCCAGGCAAAGAGCGCCCCCAGCATCGCCACGAAGATCGTGATGGGAACCATGCGCCCCACGAACGTGTGCAGTGGGGCGAGAATCCGGTCTTCGCCGAGTTCGAGCCAGACCACCAGCGGCGATCCGCTGATGGCATGCGCGATGCCGATGAACGGACGTCCACCGGGGCTGGTCAGCGAGAGAATGGAATCGGTGCGCACCGGTACGGATGGTGGCCGGGCCACACCTTCGAAATCCGTCCAGATTCCCGAATCCGGCTGTCCCATGAGCATGGCGCTGACGCCTATGAGACCACGCACGGCATCGACGCCGCGGGCCCGCACCTGCCGTGTCTCGATGACGTATCCGATGAGACTCTCGCCATCGGCGCGGGCGTGCACGGGTGCGATGATCTCGTAATGCACCGCACCGCCGGCATCGAGCAGCGGACTGAAACGGACACTGGTGGGTGAACGTTTGTGTTGCGCCGTGGAGTCGCTGTCGAACCACGAGGGAACCGAAGCCACCTCGGGCGCCCGTGCGACAAAACGTTCGACGCCCTCGCGATCGACCATTCGCAATTGCAGGCGGGCGGAATCGTTGTCCGCGAGCAATCCGGACGCGATACGATCGACGGACACCCGGTCGGTTCCCGTACGCAGGTAGGCACGGACGACCCCGTTGTTGGCCACGGCGAGTGTCTGGGCCGAGGCGGCGGCGTAGCTGTTCGACAGGGCGGTCGCCAGCAGGCTGGAGTTCGAGCGCAGACGGGCACCGGCGCTGTCTCGCAACACGGTGGCAAAATGCCGATACGCCGCCCAGACGAGCAGCACGCTCGTGGCGAGTACGATCCCCGTGATCAGCAGCGGGAACCTGAGGGCGATCGAAATCGGGCGACGTCGCATTCTGCAATCGGTGGGGCAGAGCGAGGGGAGCTTGTACGATATACTACGAGGACGGATGATTCGAGTGATACATGCCCGAGCATCAAAGAGGCCCTGCCGGCCGTTCCCGCTTCCCTCAACAGATGGCGGAGCAATCATGAGCGTGATGAACCCGCTGGAACTCCTGCCACACCGATACCCCTTTCTGCTGCTCGACCGTATCGATGAAGTGCGCCCAGGTCACCATGCGCTGGGGAGCAAGCTCGTCACGGGATCGGAGTGGAGCACGATCGGCATGCGGGCGGACATGACGTCGGCATCACCACGACGGGCCATGCCCCACATGCTCATCGTGGAGTCGCTGGCCCAGCTCACGGCGGCGGTGCTGGTCGGTCTGATGGAAGACGGCGGCGATGCCATCGGTTACTTCATGGGCATCGACCGGAGTCGTTTTCGCGGTGAGGCGCGGCCGGGCGATGTGCTGGCCCTGCGTGTGGATCTGCTGCAGTTCCGCCGCGGCATCTGCCGCACGCGCGGGATCGCCATGATCGATGGCCGCCGCATCGTGCAGGCCGATCTCACGACCGTATTGCGTCCCGCACCGCGTCCCGCGCCGAAGTCCTGATTGCCGACCGCCGAGTATCAGCCGACGCGCAGGCTCTTGCTGCGTTCGGTGGCGGCGAGCACGCCCTTGATGAGAGTCACGCGCAGCTTGCCGTCTTCGAGCGCCATGAGACCATCGATCGTGCAGCCGGCGGGTGTGGTCACCTCGTCCTTGAGTGCCGCGGGGTGCACCCCACGTTCGAGCACCATGCGAGAGGCGCCGGCCAGGGTCTGCGCGGCAAGCAGCGTTGCCGTTTCCCGGGACAGTCCGATCTTCACGCCGGCTTCGCTCAGCGATTCGATGATGAGATAGACATAGGCGGGCCCGCAGCCACTGAGGCCTGTCACGCCGTCCATCAGGGACTCCTCGACCACCGCGGTGCGGCCGAGTGGTCCGAAGATGCGTTCTGCCGCTTCGAGCTGCTGCGGACGCACCCCCACGCCGGCGCTGAAGACCGTCATCCCTTCACCCACGAGGCAGGGCGTATTGGGCATCGCGCGGATCACGGTGGCTTTGCCTCCCGACCATTCGGTGAGCTGCTGCGTGGTGATGGATGCGCAGATGGAGAGCAGGAGCTGATCGGCGGTCAGCACCGGGGCGATCTCGCGCAGTACACGCTCGGCCTGATGCGGCTTCACGCAGAGCAACACGATCTCGGCGTTCCGTGCGGCGTCGGCGTTGTCGGTGCCGCATGGGATCCCGACCCGTTCACGCACTTCCGCCGCGCTCTCTTCGGTGCGCGTCGACCCACGCAACGTGGCTTCGACGCCGTAGCGGGCAAGTCCCTGCGCCACGGCCTCACCCATCTTGCCCATGCCCACGATCCCGATCTTCATCGCCTCAACTCCGTATCTGTCCGGTTCCATCCATGAGCCAGCGAACGCTGGTGAGCTCGCGCAGTCCGACCGGACCACGAACATGCAACTTCTGCGTGCTGATTCCCAACTCTCCGCCCAGGCCCAGCTCGAACCCGTCGGTGAACCGCGTGGACGCATTCCAGTAGACCGCGGCCGCGTCGATGTCCTGCTGAAAACGCTGCGCGGTTTCCGCCGATGCGGTGACGATGGACTCGGAGTGCCGGGAACCGTGCGCCTCGATGTGCGCCAGTGCCTCGTCGAGCGAATCCACCACACGGCAGTTGAGCACGAGGCTCAGATGCTCCGTATCCCAGCTCTCGTCATTCGCTGCCGCCACCTGGTCGGGTGATGCAGTCAGCAGGGCGAGCGAACGGGCACATCCCAGCCAACGCACCTGCGGCATGCGCTGTTGCAGCATGGGCAGCAGCGTAGCCGCGACGCGTTCATGCACCAGCAGCGTCTCCATGGCATTGCACACGCCCGGACGCTGCGTCTTGGCGTTCAGCACGATGGCCGCGGCCATGTCGAGATCGGCGTCCTCGTGCACGTATACGTGACACAGGCCACGATCGTTCTTGATGACCGGAATGCTCGAGGTGCGTGAGACGTAGTCGATGAGCGCATCACCGCCCCGGGGCACCACCACGTCGATGAAGTGTTTCTGGGCGAGCAGGTACTCCACGATGCGCCGATCGGGATCGGCAATGCCCCACAGACAGGCCGCGCCCACGCCGGCCGCCGCGAGTGCTTCGCCGAGCAGGTCGTAGAGGACGGCCGTGGTGCGGGCGGATTCCTTGCCGCCCCGCAAGATCATCGTGTTGCCGGCTTTGAAGCCCAGCGAGAACGCTTCGACGGCCACGTTGGGGCGCGACTCGAAGATCATGAGAATCACGCCCAGCGGCGAGCGCACACGGCGCACCCGAAGTCCGTTGGCGAGTGTATGCTGGTCGACCACTTCCCCCACCGGATCGGGGAGCGCCGCCACCTGCCGGAGGCTCGTGGCCATGTGCGCGATGCGGGCCGGTGTGAGCAGGAGCCGGTCGCGAAACGCCGTATCCGCCGAAGCGGGCAGGGCATCGAGATCCAGCTGGTTGGCCGCGAGAATGGGGTCCACGCGTGCATCCAGCAGGTCGGCGGCGCGCAGAAGGACATCGTTGCGGGTAGCCGCATCGGTGGCCCGCAACCGCCGCGCCGCGCCGCGAAGGGCGACGAGCCGGTCGTGCATCGCGTCCGGTGTCGTCATGGTCATGGCCATGGTCACTTCTCTCCCCGCCGGCGTCTGGCGGCGATCCGTGTGCCGATGTCGGCATCGCTGGCAACCTGCAGCAGGACCGCCGGGACATCCCCCTGCACGAGCCACGTCTCCACGCCGTGATCGGCGGCGAGCTGCGCGGCGCTCAGCTTGGAATACATGCCGCCCGTGCCGCGTGAGGAGCCGCCACCCTTGTCGGTGCTGTCGATCAGTGCGGTCGTGACCTGCTCGAGACGGGGCACCCGCGCCGCCTGCGGGTTCTTGCGCGGGTCGCTGTCGTACAGACCGGCCACGTCGGTGAGAATGAGCAGTCGCTCGGCTCTGGTCACCCACGCCACGCGGGCCGACAGGCTGTCGTTGTCGCCGAACTTGATCTCTTCGGTGGCGACGGCGTCGTTCTCGTTGAGAACGGGGGTGATGCCCCACGTCAGCAACTGCTCGACGGTATTCTGGAAATTGCGCCGGCGTTGGTCGTCGGCGATGTCGTCGTAGGTGAGCAGGATCTGCGCGCCCATCAGGCCCGTGGCATTGAGCGCGAGGTTGTAGAGATCCATGACCATCGGCTGCCCGATGGCACTGAGCGCCTGTTTCTCCGACAGCGTGCGGTTCTTCTTTCTGGCCGACGGGACCCGATCGGCGGCCGAGGCGATGGCCCCGGACGTCACCCAGATCACTTCGATGCCGTGTTCCCGCCGCAGGTGCGCGACCTGCTGCATCCAGGCCCGCAGCAACAGCGGACCACCGCTGCAGACCATGTTGCTGCCCGCCTTCACGACCCAGCGCCGCATGGGCCGGGCGCCCGCCGTATCCTTCGTATCCGTGTGCGACTTGCTCATATGCCGCAATCTGGAGGGACGGCGGGGAGGTACCAAGGCGGGGCGCGCGGGTCCCGTCGCCCGACATGGGGGCCGTGGGACCGCCCCGCGACTATTCGTGACGAATGGCGTCGATGGGGCTCAGACGTCCGGCACGGCGTGCGGGATAGGTCCCGAAGACCACCCCGATGGTCACCGCGGCGGCGGCGGCCACCAGCACCGTACCCGGGGTCAGTATGAAGGTCATGTGCTCGGCCCCGAACCATCGCCGGATGCCCACGAGCGTGCCGGCGCTGATCACCGCCCCCAGCAGCACGCCCGCCGTGCTGCCGAAACAGGACACCGCCACGGCCTCGGTGAGGAACTGCCACTGGATGTCGCGCGACCGGGCGCCGATGGCTTTGCTGATGCCGATCTCCCGCGTTCGCTCGGTCACACTGGCCAGCATGATGTTCATGATGCCGATGCCGCCCACCAGCAGGGAGATTCCGGCGAGCACGCCAAGAAACACTTTCATGATCGCGAGCCCCTGGGTGGCCTGATCCAGCATGCCTTCCCGCGTCGATATCCGGACCGACGTCTCCCAGCCGCGATAGCGTGTGGCCAGCCAGTCTTCCACATCGCGCTTCACCCGTTGCACGTCTTCCACGGAGGTCGCCTTGAGCAGCAACGTGGGGGTACGCAGTGACGTCGTGCCACTCAGCAGCGTGGCTGCCGCCGCGAAGGGCACGGTGGCCGCGTAACCGCGTTCGCCTTTGTTCAGGGCCAGGATGCCGATGACTTCCATGGGGATGCCGTGTACCCGCACGAACGCGCCCAGCATGGAATGCACGCCGCGCTCCGCCGCGAGTTCCTCGGCCAGCAGGTACGAGAGCACGATGACCGGCGCATTGCGTGAGGCTTCCGTGCCCGTGAAGAATCGACCGGAGAGCAGTCTGGGTGACGAGATCTTTTCGACGCCGGCCGTGGATGCCGTGATGTTCACCTGGCGTTGATTGCCGGTACGGGGATAGGTCACACGTGCCGATCCGGCAAGCATCATCCCGGCCCCGGTCAATGGCGTGATCCCGCTCTGGATGTCGTCGAGATCACGCAACGTGAACACCGGGTAGTTGCGCACGGGCGTGGCGACGCCCTGCACCATCACCTGGGTCTGCGCCTGAATGGCGACATTCTGCAGATCTGTGGTGCGGGACACTTCACCGCGGACGAACCGCTGCATGGCGTCACTCAACGACAAGACGGACACCAGCGCGCCGACGCCGATGATGACACCCAGCGTGGAGAGCATGGTGCGCAGTGGATTCTCACGAAGAGAACCGATTCCCACTATTGCCGCGGACAGGACATTGGAGAGGCCCGGGACATGCGTGCCACGGGGCGTGACCG
This sequence comes from Gemmatimonas aurantiaca, assembly GCF_037190085.1. Taxonomy (NCBI): domain Bacteria; kingdom Pseudomonadati; phylum Gemmatimonadota; class Gemmatimonadia; order Gemmatimonadales; family Gemmatimonadaceae; genus Gemmatimonas; species Gemmatimonas aurantiaca. The sequence goes on along the minus strand of NZ_JBBCJO010000006.1, from coordinate 14,697 downwards.
TCATCGTGGAGCACCGTATGGCGGCGTGCCGTATGGCGGCGTGCCGTGTCCGATGAGCGCGTAGAAACGATCGCGATACGTGGCCGACACGGGGATCAGTCTGTTGCGGATGCTGATGCGATCGCGTTCGATGGTGTCGATCTTGTCGAGTGCCACCATGAACGATTTGTGCACACGGCAGATGCGATCGGCGGGCAGACGCGTCTCCAGATCGGCCAGTGTTTCGGACGTCGTGAGACGTTTCTGCGTGGTGTGAATCTGCCGATAGTCCCCGTCGCCTTCGATGTAGAGCACATCGGCCAGTCGTACCCGTTCGAGCCGGAACTCGGTGCGCACGAAGATGAACCCACGGGCCGCCGAGGCGTGCAGCGCAGGGCGTTGAGGGGATGTGACGGCCGGCATCAGCGACTGCGCCCGCTCCACCGCCTGAACAAAACGCTGGAACGTGAACGGTTTGAGCAGATAGTCGGTGACCTTGAGTTCGTATCCCTTGAGCGCAAACTCGGGGTGGGCCGTGGTGAGGACGACCTGACTGTTCACCATCAGCGTTTCCAGCAATTCGATGCCCGACATCCCGCCCAGGCTGATGTCGAGGAACAGCAGGTCGACCGGATTGCTCAGCAGCCAGGACAGCGCGTCGTCGGCGTTGTCGAAGCTGCCGACGAGCCGAAGGAATGGCAGACGCTGGATGTAGTCCGTGAGTCGATCGGCCGCGAGCGGCTCGTCCTCAACGATGAGACAGCGCATGGAGAGCGTAGTCGGAGGAGGATGCGGGCGCGGAAGCCAGTTGCACCGAGAGGTGCACGGAGTACACGGCGTCGCGATCGTCGGTCCGGAGCGTGTAACGCGACGGATACAGCAGATCGAGACGGCGACGGATCAGGTCATTCCCCAGCCCGCCGATGAGGGCCGGGCGCGCGTCCGTGATGTCGTCACGACGTTGCGGGTCGTAGCGATTCGCGCAGGTGAACGTGAGCGCGTCGCTGTCGATCGCGATGTCCACCACGATGGAGCCCGGGGTGCGCTGGCCCGACGCGTGTTTGAAGGCGTTCTCGACGAACGGCACCAGCAGCATGGGGGCAATGAGACTGCCCTTCCGGTTGCCGCGCACGGCGTACGTCACGGTGTCCGGATTGCGCAGGCGCAACTGCTGCAACGCGATGTACTTGTCGAGGAACGTCAGTTCGGCATCGAGCGGCACGAGATCCGCACGGGAGTCGTACAACACGAAACGCAGCAGTTCGGACAACCGGGTCAGATAGATCGAAGCCGTCTCGGGCGCCCGGCCGATGAGGGTGTCGATGTTGTTGAGCGTGTTGAAGAGGAAATGCGGATCGAGGGTGGCCCGGGTCAGCGCGACTTCCACTTCGGTCGTGCGACGACGGAGGGCGTCTTTTTCGGCGAAATCGTCATACCATCCCACGAAGCCACGCATGATGGTGGCAATGGTCATGTGAATGGTGGCGAGTCCACCGGTTGCGATGAGGAAGGGCATCGCGCGAAGGGCGGAGATGTGTATCGACGATGCGTCGATGATCCGCGCGGGAATGCCGATCAGACTCACCGCGGACGCCGTCAGGGCCCCCAGCATACCACCCGCCAGAAACGCGCCAAAGCGCCGTGTGGCGAGAAAACGGGGCGCGAGAATGCCGTAGGCGATGTAGAACGCCACGGCATTCGGGATGACGAGCTGGAAGGTGAGACGCGAGCGGAAGAGCAGGCCGAAGAGGTCTGTCGGTGCCCGGCCCGGGGCCGTCCGGACCTGCGCCTGCAGCAGCGCGAAGATCAGCGCCAGCAGCAGCAGGTACATCCCCCAGTATCCGAGATGCAGCAGGATCACGACTCCCCGGGACATCGGCGCCAGTGGCGCTTCGGCACCGGGCTTGCCGCCGCTGGTCGATCGCGTTTTCAGGACAGAAAGCAGAGGGAGTCGCATGGGCGGACGATACAGCCCCTACGACGTGGCTTCCAAACGGATTCGGTCACCCGCGGACTTCGCTCGGCGAATGCGGTGGATCGTTCGGTGAACGGGCAGGGGATTCATCGAGCAGCGCTCCCAGGCGATCGAATCGCTGCTCCCAGTGCTGCCGCCGCTCGGCGATCCACTGCTCCAATGCCCGGAACGCCTCCGGCTCGAGCTGGCAGGTCCGCACACGTCCCACTTTCCGGGTGCGCACGATACCCGCCCGTTCGAGCACCTGTACATGCTGCAGCACGGCCGCGAGCGAGATGCGCAGCGGGCTGGCCAATTCGCTGACAGCCGCCGGACCGACACTCAATCGTTCGGTGATGGCCCGGCGTGAGGGGTCCGCGATGGCGTGCAGGAGTTGATCGAGATCCGGATGTTGAAGCATTTACTTGAGTATTGCACGAGCCAGGGGCCCGATCAAGTCAGGGCTGTTCAATCAGGGCTGTTCAACCGGCGCTCCCGCCTGGATGAGGGTGCGATCGTTCATCACCCAGAGCAGCTGCGCGCCCATCGCGATGCCGGTCACGATGAGCAGCACCTCGATGCGCACGAACTCCGACATCGGACCGAAGACGAGCATGCCGAGTGGCATCATGGCCGTCTGCAGCATCGTGAAGATCGAGAACACGCGGCCGAGGAAATCGGGTTCGACATGTTCCTGCAGCAGGACCGTGGCGCCGGTGTTGTAGAGCGGCAAGGCGATGCCGAAGATCCCCATGGGCACGAGGTACGCCCAGAAATTGGGCATGACACCCAGCAGGGCGGTACACACCGCCATGATGGCCGAGGCGAGGACCATGGTGTGGATGCGGTTGGTGAAGCCGCCCCACCAGGCCATGAAGGCGCCGCCCGACATCATGCCGACGGAAAACGCCATTTCGATGGCGGTGAGCCGCCAGACCTCGGAACCGAACGTGCGGACCACCTGCAATGGCGTGAGGAATGCCGCCGGCGCGACGAGCACGAGCAGCACCGCCACGAAGCTGAAATACGGCACGAGGAACCGATGCGTGCGGATGTAGGAAAACCCCTGCCGCATGTCGTCGAAATACGAAACCATCTGCGGCTGTCCGGCCTTTTCATGCGGCGGCACATGCAGAAAGAACGCCAGCAACGCGATGGCCACGGCCGCGGTCGAGACGTCGAGCAGGAAGATGTATTCCAGGGGCCAGACGGTCATGAGCAGGCCCGCCAGCACGGGCGCGCCGAAGAATGTCGCCGACTGGATGGTGCTCTGGATGCCGTTGACCCGCGCGAGCTGATCCGCCGGCACGAACTGCGGCAGCAGCGCACCGACCGCCGGTTGCTGAATGGCTTGCCCCACGGCCCGCACGGCGGCGGTGATCATGACGAGCCAGAGGACGTTCTGCCCCGAATGGGCGGCCAGTGCGAGCAATAGCGTGACCACCGCAATGCCACCATCGGAAAGGATGGTGAGCCGTTTGCGATCCATGCGATCGGCCCACACGCCGGCAAAGGGCGAGACGATGAACGCCGGGACGAAGCCGCACAGAATGTAGACGGTCATCAGCCAGCCCGACTTCGTGGCCAGCGTCACATGCCACATGAGTGCATACTGCACGAGGGCCGTTCCGAAAAGCGAAAGCGCCTGGCTGCCGAGAAAGAGAGCGGTCTTCTGTTTCCACGTCATTGTGCGAACATATCATCATGCCTACCATCACGCGCGCCCTCCTGTCTCTGCTGCTCCTCGCGCCCGGCGTTCCGTTGTTCGCGCAGACCATTCCCGTGACGGCGCGCATTCCGGTACGTACACTCGATTCGATAGGGGCACACGAATCGTTTCGCGGAAGAAAGATCCGGGCCATGGTGATGGCCCCGGTGATGCAGGAGGGGCGTGTCATCGTGGCGCCACGCACGATGCTGGAGGGCGTCATCGACGAGACGGGAACGGAGCACCTGGCCGGAGCACGCCACTTCGTGCATGTGCGCTTCACGTCGCTGAAGAGCACGAATGCCCAGGTCGCCATCGATGGCGTGCTGACGGCCGTGGACAACGCGCGGGAATCGGTGGACGACGGGGGACGCGTGCTCGGACCGCCGCTCAGGAGTCTGGTGCGATCCCGGGCCGACTGGGCGTCATTGCTGCTGGGATCCATCGATCCCGTGGCCGGCGCGTTGCTCTTCTCCGCCTTCCGGGGGGAAGCGGAGGAGCGGCATCGACGGGTCGTCTTCGTGCCGGGCACCGACATGACGGTGCGTCTGCGTGTCGCCGCGCCATTGCCGATGTGGCCCGACGACAACACACCGGCGGCGCTCGCGCCCGATCAGACGCAACGTGACCTGTTCCTTGCCCTGCCCGCGCGCGGTCTCACGGCCGGTGGACGTGGGCCCGGCGATTTCGTGAATATCGTGCTCCTCGGAACGCAGGCTCAGGTACAACGGGCTTTCATCGCCGCCGGCTGGGATGTGCCGGATCGCATGTCCACGCGGGCGGATTTCGACACGTTCATCAAGGCCGCCGCGGCGGAGGGGTATCAGCATCAACCAGTATCCGCACAGACGATGTTCGGGCGCGATCCGGATCTCGCGTTTCAGCGTGTCACCGACACGTTTGCCAAACGGCATCATGTGCGTCTCTGGCAAACCAACGTGCAGTGGGCCGGTACACCGGTGTGGGTGGCCGCCGCGACCCACGATATCGGGGTGCTCGTCTCGAAGGAACATCGCGGTTTCACGCACCGCGTGGAGGACGCCATCGATCTCGAGCGCGACAAGATCGTCGACGATCTGTGGACCATGCAGCAGATCGACCAGCTCGGCTACCTCGATCGCACTCCCGCGCCACCCCCAGCGGAACGGGGCGCGTTCCAGTCGGATTGGCGCGTGGCGATCGTGAAGCTTCGGCCCTGACGCCGGGTGGTGTCCGTCTGACGGAGGATCACGCCGTCACCGGCGCGTCCACAACACGATGCTGCCACAGCCGCTCAGTCCGGTCTGGAACTGCGGCGGAGTCTGACCGGGACGATAGATCTCGACGCCGAGCAGTTGCTGGGGGCTGAGCATCGCGTCGAGATCGGAACTGCCCAGATTGTGCATGATGGAACCGTTGAGCACGATGGTAGGGATGCAACGCACGCCGGCGCCGCTGCGCATGAGGACGATGGGTTCGGTGCCCAGAATCTCGAGCTGACCGGCACTGGTCATCGGTCCGAGATCGATGTCGCCCGGCTGCGGATACTCGAGGTACACTCCCGGCAGATTGCGGAAGATCTCGCTGGTGACACGTGCGGTGCGGACGACGATATCGTTGCCGGTGAGGAACGTGCCGGCCGTGCTGCGCCGACGGTCGAGAAAGCCCTCGGTCAGAAGCGGATTGGCGCTGGCGCGGATCTTCATCGTGTCGAGCACCGACTTGAACGTCACGAGGGATACGGTCTGCAATGGGGCGTCATCCACCACGTCGACCATACGGCGCTCGGGGTAATAGCCCACCGCGCGGACTTCGAGTGTGCGGGTGCCCCGTGGCAGATCGCCCAGCGTCCATTCTCCCCGGGCATTGGTGCGTGTCTGCGGGCCGTTCACCAATCCCACCTGTGCACCGACCAGTGGCTGTCCCCCGGCCAGTCCTTCCATCTTGCCCACCACCATGCCACGCAGCGTGCCGTCGCCGGTGTACATGATCCGTGTCATCGGGCGCAGCGAATCCCTGCGCGCGGCGGAATCGACCCGTGTTTCATTCACGGTGATGGCCCGTGCGGCTCCCAGGGACAACTCCTGTCGCAGAACGCCGGACGCCGGCACCTGCAGTTCGACGACGTCGGTGCTATCGGCTCCCCGGTATGCCTGCACTTGAATCGTGCCCGGACTGGGCACCTGACACAGCGCGAACCAGCCGTTGTCCTGCATCCGTGCGATGCGCCTGATGGTGCGCGCGTGGGTGCCGCCTTTGCCCAGGGCCAGTTCGAGCCACGAAACCGTGACGGTGACTCCCGTGAGCGCTTCGCGGGTCCTGGCATCTCGGACGAATCCCAGCAGGACCGCATTGCCTTCCGTCGTGCTGGGTCGGCCACATAACGCCAGACGGAATGCGGGTGCCGCGGGTATCGACAGCCCCACGGTCACCGGCCGTTGTCCACTGATCTGCACACCGCGCAACGGTGCTTCGATACCGAGAGAATCGAGCACCGGATGAAAGAAGCCGAGGGTGTACCGGCCATCGGGGATACTGTCGAACACGAACTGGCCGTCGGGATCCGTGACCATCAACCGGCCGAACGATCCGGTTCCGTCGGCCGCGACCAGTTGCACCTGCGCATTGCCGAGCGGGCTGCCGGCCAGGCTGTCGAAAACGATGCCGCGCACGGTCGCGGTCTGCGCGGAGGCGGATCGGGCGGGAACGGATTGCGCCGGAACGGATTGCGCGGGAACGGATTGCGCCTGAGCCGTCGCAGCGACGCAGCACAGTGCGGCGATGCTCAGTCGGATGGACCGACGCGATATCCGGAGACGGAAAGAAACCATGGCATTGCCCACGACGAAGGAAGTCTTCAACGTATGCACATCTCCGTGGACCGCCAGCGTTTTCCGTCAGGTTTCCGGCATGCTCCCGTCATGGTGCTGATTCTCCTCCTGTTTCCGTTGCTCCTGCTCGGCTCGGCGGTCGAAGCGCAGAGCGCGCCGTCATCGGTGCCACCGGCGGCTCAGAATCCTTCTCCCATGGTGGAGTCCACGCGACTCCATGCGCGTCTGGCGCCCAGAGAACTCGGGGGGCACCGCCGGACCTTCCCGGGTCCTGGGGGACGGCCGGTCGAGGTGTGGGTGAGCCCGCGCACGAAATCACGCGAGACCTACCCGCTGGTGATTCACTTTCACGGCGCCTCCTGGCTGGCCGACCAGGCTGTCGCATCGCTGGGGGATGGCACGGTGTCAGCGGTGCTCAATCTGGGTGCCGGTTCCGGGATCTACGATCGTTCCTTCGTGGATGTGACCGTGTTCGACTCGCTGCTCGCCGGCATCGATCGGGAAGTGTCGCAGGTGCTGGGCCGGCCGATGCATGCCGCCCGCATCACTCTTTCCGGTTTTTCCGCCGGACACGGGGCCATCCGGCGCATCCTGCGCGAGCCCCGTCATCTGGCGCGCGTGCATGCGGTTCTCCTGCTGGACGGCATGCACACTTCGTATGTCCCGGAAGGTCAGGCACTCGCCGTGGGAGGAGGTTTCGACAGCACGAATCTGACGGCCTTTGCCGAATTCGCCCGCCTGGCCATGCGTGGTGACAAGCGGTTCCTCGTGACACACACCGAGATCTTTCCGGGCACGTTCGCGAGCACCACGGAAACAGCCGATTGGTTGCTGCAGACGCTGGGCTTGCAGCGAAAGGCCGTTTTGCGATGGGGGCCGCGGGGCGTGCAGCAGCTCAGCGAAGTGCGCGCGGGTCGGTTCGTGGTGCGGGGGTTCGCCGGCAACAGCGCGCCGGACCATACCGACCAGTATCACGGCATGCCGGAATACCTGCGCGCGTTGCTCGAGTGAGCGGCGTTTGCCGGATCACGGCGCGGCTGGCGGCCAGTATCGGGTGATTCACTGGCCGCCAGGGGCGCCCTGCGGGCGCGATACCCGCAGGATGAACGGCTGGATACCTGCAGGATATTTCCGTACGTGGGCAGGCGATGATGCGTGCCGGACGGATGAGGTGTGAGGATTGAACAACGGTGTGGTACACACACGCCTGCGGGCACCCGGCCAGCGAGGCCCGTGGCGCGCACGAGAGCCAGACGACGTCAGTGCTCAGATCTCTGATCTCGTTGTTGTCTGATCTCTCATCGTTCGATCGCCGTCTCAGTTCTGACCTGCTGATCTCTGATCTCTGGGATCTGAGATCAGAGACCCAGAGCTCAAGCGCTGCGTCGCAGTCCTGCCGTGATCCGCAGCGCCTGCTTGCGGGATCCCACCGCTCCCGTCAGCGTGAACTCGTTGACGAGGCCGTTCATCGTCGTCGCCTGTCCCGCGAGTTCCTCGGCGGCACTCGCCGATTCCTCGGCGTTGGCAGCCACCTGCTGCGTGACCCCGTTCATGAGCTCGACCGCACGCCCGATCGCACCGATCCCGTCGCGCTGCTGCTGACTGGCGGAGGCCACGTCGGCCATGACGACCCCCATGCGGCTCACCCGTTGATCGATGTCCGTCAACTGTTCGAGTACGGCGGCGTTGAGATCGACCCCTTCGTTGGCGGTGATCACGGCCTGTTCGATGAGGGTGGCCGTCTGCCGCGCCGCTTCGGCACTGCGAAGGGCGAGACTGCGCACTTCCTCGGCCACCACGGCGAAGCCCCGGCCGGCGTCCCCGGCACGCGCCGCTTCCACGGCGGCGTTGAGTGCCAGCAGGTTGGTCTGGAACGCGATCTCGTCGATCGTCCGCACGATACGCGCCGTGCTGTCGCTCGACTGCTTGATGCGCAGGATCGCATCGGAGAGACGCCGCATCTCCGCGACGCCCCGTCCGGAACTCTGCTGCGCCTGCGTGCTCAGTTCGCGCGCCTCGGCGGCATGTTCCGCATTGCGGTGCGTCATCGAACCCACTTCCTGCAGTCCGGACGCCACTTCTTCGAGCGAGGCCGCCTGTTCCGAGGCACCGCGTGCCAGTCCCTGGCTGCCATCGGCGATCTGCTGGGCCGCGCCATGCACCTGGTCGGCAGACGCCGCGACTTCGGAGAGGGTGCGGTCGAGGGCTTCGGCGGCCGTGTTGAGCGCACGGGCGAGGACGGCGTGATCGCCATGCCAGTCGGTGCTCATGCGCGCCGACAGATCACGCGCCGCGAGGCGTTCGAGGATGGCACGTGCCTCGTTCACCGGTGCCAGCAGGTTGTCGAGGATGGCATTGAGTCCTCCGATCAGATCCCGGAACGCGCCGTGGAACGACGCGATGCGGGCACGGTCACCCAGCCGGCCCTCGATGGCGGCCGTCGTCAGACCGCGGGTCTCGACCTCGAGCGCCACCAGCGTCTCCTTGAGACGGGACATCGCCGTGCCGAGCACATCGCGCTCACCCCGCACCGTGACGGTGACCGAGACATCACCCGCCGCCAGACGATGCGCCACCTCCGCGAGATCCGCGTCGGCCAGGGCCATGCGCTGCATGGCGCGTGCGAGATCGGCCACCTCGTCCCGCGACGTCTGATCGTCGAACGTCACGGCGCAGTCGCCCTCGGCGAGCTGATTGGCCACGCCGGTGAGCTGTGCGAGAGGATGGGTGATGCTGAGATAGATCCGACGTGCGACCACCAGACCCAGGACGAGTGCCGTGAGACAGAGTCCGAGGATGAGCCAGATGCCACGCACGGCCTGCGTTTCCGCGGTCCGACCTTCGATGGCGAGCGCCTGGTTCTGCGTGGCGATCAGCGAATCGATCCCTTCGATGTACGATCGCAGCGACGGGAGCACGGACGATGTCAGCAACTGCTCGGCGTGTTCGGTGTTGCCCGCCTTGCGAATCGCCGCGGCGGAATCGAACGCCGCGGCGTGAACGGCGCGCAGCGTCTTGATCCGTACGAGCTGGCGCACCATGGTGGTGTCGCCGCGCAGTGAATCGGTGGCGATCGAATCCAGCACCACATAGGCACGGTTGATGCGCTCCCGCGAACTCGCGACGCCGGCGCTGGATTGCTCCACGAGCGCCGGCGACGTGGCCGCGAACAGGGCCAGCTTGAAGCGCGCCGCTTCATTCACGGCATCGATGAGGGCATTGGCGGCGAGCCCCTTGATGGCCACTTCCCGGGTGGCGATATCGACGGTGCGGCGAAGCGCCTGCACCCGTATCGTGGCGATCGTGCCCACCACGCCCAGCAACATCAACAACAATCCGAAGCCGACGATCAATCGGGTACGAACGGTCCAGCGACGCATGAGGATCTCTATGTGAAGACGAGCGGAATGCACTCAGAATGAAAACGTCGTGCCCACGAAGCCCCACCGCTCCGTGCGTGCACCACCGGACGTTTCCCGCAGGAATCCGCCCGGCATCACGAGGGCGCCCCCAAAAATGAGGCGCCAGTGATTGGTGGCCTTCCACGTGCCGGTGAGATCGACCTCATCGGCCGCATGGCGGGTCCGTGAACCTCCCGCCGCACGGAAGACCGTGTTCTGCTTGGTGTAGACTCCGTCGTCGAGGCGCAGCCGGTCGAACCGGTAGGCGGCCCCGCGGAGGTTCACCGGAGCGACCGGATCCCAGGTGATGATTGCATGCAGCTCCCGGACATTGGGACGACCGATGACATCGGCGTAGCCGCCATGTGCATGCGCGGCCGGGTACAGCACGGAAAACGCTTCGATCCGATCCGGTGTGCCGGGGCGTTCTCCACTGGCTTCTTCGACGCCGAGCGCCAGGGCCGGCTTGCCCCGGAAACGTTTCCATTGCCATTGTCCCTCCGTGATCCAGAACCAACCATCGACGACATCGGTGCCGACACGTCCACTCTGCCGCGCGCCTTCGAATTCGACGGTGCGTCCATGGGCAGCATCGGCGCCGGCTCCCCACTGCCACTGCAGGCGGCCGCCACTCGTGATACGGCGCGTGAGCGGCGCCGACGGGGCAGTGCGGATGCGCTGTTCATACCGGTAGGCCTGCCAGACCGCGGGAAGACCACGCGCGGCCGGGCGTGCACCGGAGGCACTGCCGATCGACAGGGTCTGCAGCCGCGCGGTGCGATCCGGACGGTTCGCGTCGGTCTGCCGCACGATCACGGGACGCACGTCGACGGCTTCGAATGCGAGTGCGCCATGGACGAGTTGCAGGCGCGCGCCCTGCGAACCGCGGCGTGTGTTCGACCAGTCGGGCACGCCGATCAGACGTTCGCGGTTGAGTGCGATCTCCTGACGACCGACCCGCACGAAGGACTTTCCGAATCCGGCGTCGACGTAGAGGTTCTGGATGTCGTGCCGATCGGCATCGGAAGGACGCGCGCCACCTGGCAGGGAGCGGCCGTAGCTCTGCGCATCACGTCCTTCGGCAAAGACGCGGCCATACCAGCGCCTGACGTTGCCGGCCACGAGATCGGCGCTGAGCATCAGGCGAGACTGTCCGTTGTCGTCGTCGAGCGGACCGACGTTGAAGGCGCGGAAGAACTCCTCACGCCAGCGTGCCTGTCCGGCAACGGAGAGGCGAACCGGAAGCCGTCCGGCCACCGGAATATTCTTGAGGCGTTCGTCCCAACGGGCGGCATGCGGGGGTACCGCCGGCGCTTGCACGGGTGGGACGGGGGTCTCGATCGATCGGGCGGACACTGCTGCCGGCGCTTGGGAAGACTGTGCCAGCGCCGGCACTGCCACGACGAACAACAGAGCGCACGACCACCGGACCAGGGCGAAACGAGTCGACATGGTTCAGGGCAGAGTGCTTGGATCGGACACTGGGTGTGGTGTCCTCATGGTTCAGTATCGGGATCCGCGAAGAAAGGTTGAGTGCTAAGTTTGGGACCTCGAAGTGATTCCGTGTTCTCAGTTCGAGAGCGCGAGCGTCCACCACGATCCCCTTCCGGAGTAGGCATGCTTCGCAAACTGCTGCTCGTGGTCCTGTTGTTGGTGGTGATTCTCGTCGGTTACGCCAGCACGAAGCCCGACACCTTCGCCGTGGAACGCAGCATCGATATTGCAGCCGCACCCGAACGTGTGCACGCGCAGATCAACGACTTCCACGCATGGGAGGCCTGGTCACCCTGGGCACGTCTGGACACGACGATGACGGTGACCTACTCGGGAGCGGCCTCGGGGCCCGGCGCGGTCTACGAGTGGAAGGGCAATTCGACGGTGGGGGCGGGGCGCATGGAGATCATCTCTTCCACACCGGGCACGTCGGTGGACATCAAACTCGACTTCCTCGAGCCCATCGAAGGACACAATATCACGACCTTCACCTTGACGCCGGCGAACGGCGGCACACGTGTGCGCTGGCTCATGGAAGGCGAGGCCACGCTGCTGACCAAACTGATGTTGGTGTTCACGAGCATGGACCGGATGATCGGTCCGGATTTCGAGCGTGGGTTGCAGCAGCTCAAGGCCGTTTCCGAAAGCTCCGCGACCGGCGCAACCACACCGTAGTCGCGCGGAATCGATCGTGAGATGTGAGTCGGATGTGATCGAATGTGATCGAATGTGATCGAATGTGATCACTCGCAGCCATCAAGGTCCGCAGCCATCAACCGCCATCAACCGTTCCGTGACAAAATGTAAGGGATTCGCGGTGCAGTCCCCGCGTTCCTGACCGATACTCGTCAGGCAATGCAGGCATCTCCGACGAAGAGATGCCTGCAGGGGGTCGCGGGATCCCGGTTCGATCGATGCTGGTCCTTCCTCCCGGCGGCCCTGGTATGACATCCGTGGGAGTGTTTTGATGCGCTGGTTTTCCAACCTGCCGATCGGCCGCAAGCTGACCATCGGTTTTGGTGTTCTTGCGATGCTGTTGGCGGTGGTGGGGTATGAAGGGGTCCATGCGGCACGGTCCATCAACGGGTTGATGGGAGAGATGCAGAGCCGGCATGCGTTGCCGGTGTTGAGTCTGAAGGAAGCGAATGTGCAGGTGGTCCAGATTTCCCGGGCGGTCCGGAATGCGCTGCTCGACGGGGATGCGGTGGCGATTGCGCGGCGGGCCGCCGAAATCCGTGTCTACGATTCGACGTTCCTGGCGGAGTTCGAGACCTATCGGGCGCAGATCGTGCGCGACGAACAGAAGGCGCAGGCGGCCCGATTGCTGGAGCGATACCGGACATTGCGTCCGCAGCAGGACGCGATCGTGGCGCTGGCGCTGGAAGGCAGGATCGACGAAGGACGGGCCCGACTGGGTGGCATCCGGGCGCAGGCCGATTCGATCGAGATCGGACTCGATTCCCTGCAGAAGTCGAAGCTGGAACTGATGCGGGCCACGGTCGATTCCAGCGCCGTCACGGCTACCCGCTCGATCCGGAACCTGCTGATCCTGGCCGGTCTGGCGCTGGTGGTCGCCGGCATTGCCGCGGCGGGCATCACGCGACCGATCGTGGGGGCGCTCACGCGGCTGCGTGTGGTGGCCGAACACCTGGCTGTCGGAGATACAGAGCAGCAGATCCATGTCGAGAGCCGGGACGAGACCGGGCAACTCGCCGCGTCCATGCAACGCATGGTGGAAGCGCAGCAGGCGCTGGCCGGAGCCGCCGCGGCGATCAGCAGTGGCGACATGTCGGCGGAGGTGAGGGCGCGCAGCGACAAGGACACGCTGGGGCTGGCGTTCGTCGCCCTGCGGAGCACGATTCAGCGCATCGTCGGTGAGACGGATACTCTCGTCGGCGCCGCGCGCAATGGCACGCTGTCGCAGCGTGGGGAACCGACCAGGTTCCAGGGGGCGTACCGGGATCTGGTGCACGGCATCAACGAACTGCTCGACGCGGTCGTGTCGCCCATCAACGAAGCCTCGCAGGTGTTGTCGCGGGTCGCCGACCGGGATCTCCGCGCGCGTGTGACCGGCACGTACGCCGGCGATTTCGAGCAGATCAAGACCTCGATCAACGTGGCGGCGTCCACACTCGATGACGCCATGGTGCAGGTGCAGGCCGCGGCGCATCAGGTCTCGTCGGCCGGCGAACAGATCGCCACCGGCAGCCAGGGATTGGCGCAGGGATCATCCGAGCAGGCGGCCTCGCTGGAAGAAGTGGCGAGCAGTCTGCAGGAGATGGCGGCCGGTGCCACACAGGCCGCCGCGGCCGCGCGGGCCGCACGTGGCACGGCGGAAACGACCCGCAATCGTGTCACGCAGGGCCAGGCCAGCATGGAGCGTCTCTCCCAGGCCATCGAGCAGATCAAACATTCCAGCGATCAGACCGCCAGAATCGTGAAAACGATCGACGAGATCGCGTTCCAGACCAACCTGCTGGCGCTCAACGCCGCCGTCGAAGCGGCACGGGCGGGGGATGCGGGTCGGGGGTTTGCGGTGGTGGCCGAAGAGGTGCGCAGTCTCGCCATCCGCAGCGCGGAAGCGGCGCGCACCACGGCGGCGCTCATCGAAGAGTCGGTGATGACTGCCAGCCAGGGCGTCGCCTACAACGCGGAAGTGGTCGAGCGTCTCGCGGAGATCAATCAGGATGTCGATCGGGTCAACGATCTGGTGGGCAGTCTGAGCACGACGAGCGAGCAGCAGGCCGACGCGGTGCACCAGATCAATCGTGCCGTCGATCAGCTCAATGCCGTCACGCAGCAGGTCGCCGCGAGCGCCGAGGAGTCGGCCAGTGCGTCCGAAGAGCTGGCCGGTCAGGCGCTGACTTTGAATGATCTGGTGGGCAGCTTCCAGCTGTCGTCGGGTGGACAGACGGTGCGCGGAAGCAGTGCGCGGCGGATGACGGAACTTCGTCCGTTGCGTCAGGCGAGCTGACGGGCGCCGCGGTCGAAACCGCCTGGTCGAAACGGTGCAGTCCGTGTAAGGGATTGTCCGATGGCGTGCCTCCCCGGATCATCGCATGTTGGCGATGCAGAGTGAGGGCGATGCCTCCACAGCGCTGCGGCAGACCGGGGATCGATCCCGGTTCCTCGCGGTCTATCCGGAGGCGTAGTGCAACGACGTTGTGTGCATCGACCCGCTGCAACATTCCACCACAGTGTGGAACGCGCCGTCGTCAGGGTCTGCAGTCCCTGACGATCGGGTGTCGACGTGGACTCAGAGGGCCGCATTGTGCTCTCGCGACCATGTCGCTACGAACCTCCACGGACGACACAGGGAAGCGCCGGGCAATTGTCCGGCGCTTCTCGCAT